>JAFGVG010000362.1 GCA_016938095.1 Bacteroidales bacterium | reverse complement strand
TATTGTTCTTTTTTATCTTTTTCAAGCCTTGGGAGATGCTTTATTTCTATGGTATATTACCCATTCCGGGAATCATCATGGGGGTGCTATACCTTTTTTATTCGCATTACATGAGTAAAAAAGGAACCGATAACATTAACCACGATGCTCACCTTTCAGGGGCCATTTTTGGATTTATTTTTCCGTTACTGATCGATTTCCGGTTATTTCATTATTTTATCGACGAGCTATTCAGTTTTTCATTCTGAGAACCCATAACTACTTGTGGTTGAGCATAATTATATATGCCGTAACGGCGAATTTTTAAGGGCAGCTGATCCATGTCTGCATCATTACAACAGGGCTTTCCGGCATGGTGAAATGCTCACAGAAAACATGCATGCCTATGCCACCGAAGCACAGTTTTTAGACCTGCACCTGAACAGGCTCGTCAGCAATATGCAATTCCTGGGCATGCCGGTACCGGCTTACCTGAATGTTTCCAACGTGGGAGAGCTGATTACAAGGTTATTGAACAAAAACAGGATTTTTGGAGGAGCTGCCATCCGGCTTACCCTTTATAGAGACGAAACGTGCGAAGAAAATTCGACTGGTACAAAAGTATCGTTTCTGATCGAAAGCGAAGAACTGGAGACAAAACAATACGGGCTGAATGCACGCGGATACTGCATGGATATTTGTGAAGACTATGAAAAAACAAGCGGGTTATTTTCGCATATTCGTCAGGCCGATGCACTGCTTTATTTATTAGCCGATGCATACAGGGAGCAGTACTTTCTCGATGTGGTGCTGCTGCTGAATCAGTACAAAAGACTGGTTGAAAGTACCCATGGCAATGTATTTTTGGTAAGCGGCAATACGTTGTTCACACCGGGAACCGACCAGGGCTGTATTCCCGGAGTTATGCGCCAGGTAGTGATAACCCTGGCGACGCAAAACGGTTTGGTGGTGAACGACCAAAGCAGACTTACACCGGTGTCGCTTGAGGAGGCAGAAGAAGTCTTTCTGACCTCTGCAACCACAGGGATTCAGTGGGTGGGCGCTTACCGGCAGAAGCGTTATTACAACCGGGTGGCCAAAATGCTGACGTCAAAACTCAACGAACAGGTTTTCGGTCATTAGAGTGTCTATTGCAACGGTTTTGCCGGAAGGTCGTACTTAATTCATCTGCGGATTTTCGGGGAAGTTGGCCCACATCTGGAATTTCTTACCCAGCTTATTGAGGGCTTTATTCCAAAAGAACCTGTTCATGGGCGTCATAATTTCTTCGGGAGCTATATCGGCAACTACCCAGGCATTATTGCTGAGTTCATCCTCGAGCTGGTTCGACTGCCAACCACTATAACCCAGAAAAAACCTTATATTTTCGTTGTTCAGACTGCCCGATTCGAGCAGGCGCCGGATCACTTCAAAATCACCTCCCCAGTAAATGTTTTCGATTACCTTAATGCTGCCGGGAATGATGTCACCCAGGGTGTGTATATAGTGAAGCGTATTGGTCTGCACAGGTCCTCCGAGAGAAACAAAGGCGTTTACCGGTGGAAAATCTGTCATTATTTCATTCACCTTCATGTTCACCGGCTTATTGAGCACAAAGCCCACGGTTCCCTCTTCGGAGTGTTCGGTGATCAGAACAATGGATCGTTTGAAATAGTTATCCAGCAGAAAGGGCTCAGAGATGAGAATTCTGCCCTTTTGCGGAAGAAGCGTATTCCCGGTCTGAAAAAAATCGTAATGGATCTGCATGGAGCCTGTTTTTTTATAATTCAGGTACAAAATTCGTTCCAATTCACCTTAACACAAAAATACGTCATAAAGTTCAAAGGTGGGCATTACTGCAGGATACTGAGATGTTAAAATGTGCCGGCAGTCAGACATTGCTGTTGCTTCAAACTTTCAGGCAATTTTTCCGATACCGTTGTTTTTCAGTGAATTGATTTTATTTCTAACCTGAGGCTACGTGAAAGATACCTGAGAAATGTCATATTAATGGCAACATACAAAATAATACATTTCAAAAAGGTTTAATTTTAGGTTTATTATCAGAGAAAGGGAGGTAGAAAAAGGGCTGCCTCCCTTTTCGGCTTTATATAGCAACCATACTGGAGAAGTCGTTCAGCGGGTTAATGCAAAATATATTTGCTATATTGGCATCCAAATATAATCAAATGAAAACTAACATAGGCTTTCTCCTTGCCCTGGTGATTGTCTTGGGTGCCTGTAAGAGCCAGGATAACGAAATAATCGAATATGCCGAAGATGGTACGCTGCTGAAAAGAACGGTATTTACTGATTCCGGCAACCGGGATCACTACCGCGAATATTTTTATTACCCAAATGGCGAAATAAAATCACTCACGGAATATACCAATGGGGTACGCGATGGACGCGACTTTGCATATTATGATGATGGTTCCATAAAAACCGTGTTTTATTATATCAACGGGAAGCTTAACAGCATTGGCAGGTTTTATGATTCCAAAGGGCTGATCACCGATAAGGGATTGTTTATAAACGATAGCCTGGTGGTTAAGGAAGAGTTTTTTTATAAGGATAACCTGACGCAGGTAAATGTTTTTGCCCGTAACGGGGATACTTTTGAAGAAAGCGGTAATATGTTGTATGATGACAGGGGCCGGTTTGCGGCTGAACACTCAGCTTATTATTTCGTGTCTTCAGCCGATTCTATTCAGCTTGGCGATAGCCTGAAAATTACTGTCGATCTACTGGCGCCCAGCGATAAAAGTTCCTCTTTTTCACTGGTACTAGGTGAATTCAACGAGAAACTTGAATTTACCGCTATAAGTGATGACATGGTTAGCAATGCACGCGCACTGATTTTTTATTACAAACCCGCAAAAACCGGTTATAACCTGTTGACAGGTAAATTAGCACACAACATAGATAAAGACGCCGGAATCAGTCACGGAGCTTATATTTTCTATCATGATTTTCTGGTGTACTGAGTAAGGGTGTCCCCATAGCCGTCAAGCTAAGGATTAGATATTTTCAAAATGTGGTAAAACTTGAAGTTATATCAATATTGGTTTGGATTCTTTTAAATTGATGATCTGCCGGGCACACGTACCCGGCATTTTTTTAAAACACAAAGCACACTATGCGAAATCGACACTAAGAACGCTAAGAACTAAGGACACGAAGGAAAGTCCCGCCATTGGCGGGACTCTTGGTGCTCTTAACCTTAGTGGTCTTAGTGAAGTTTTCTCTTCGTGTGCTTCGTGTTAAAAAAAAGACTGCCAAGCAAAGCACTGGCAGAGTATGGTAAAATCATACTAACCATTGAATATCAGTACTGTATAAATATTAGCTTGACGGCTAAGGGGTGTCCCAGGTTCGTTTTACAAGTTTTTGTCTTGTTTTAACGCCGACCAATCCGGCGCAAGGGTTTGGGTGTTGATTTTTGCCGGTTTTAGTTTACGGTAACGTGCTCTTTCTTCGCACTGGGGGCAGCGCAGTCCCAGCCGT
>JAFGVG010000361.1 GCA_016938095.1 Bacteroidales bacterium | reverse complement strand
CCTGGTGTTAACGGTAACCGACAACGGGGTGGGCATACAGCAATCCGAACAGAAAGACGGTCATGTTTCCATGGCCACACAAATTACCAACAGCCGCATAGTAAACCTGAAAAAGGCAGGCCGGAAGGAGGTGGATTTTTCCATCACCAACCTGGCTGATATACAAAATGGTGCTACGGGGGTGAAGGTGGTTTTTCAGCTGCCGCTTGTTTTTAGTGAGACTTACGACGTATAAATGGGGTTATCCATAAATCTTTTCTGATTCTTTACTGCCCTTTCAGGGCATGTCGATTAGGTTTCAGCAGAAACGATAATACATTTTAGTCAGTAACATATATTTCCCTTATCAGCGCATAAGGGTTTGCAGCAGGGTTAACAACGAATCCGTATCAGGCACGTTGTACCGGGCAAATGACGGACTCAGTCCTACCCGGATGGTATAGCCAAAATCGGGGATGGCCTGAAACAGGAACTCGTCGGTTTTATCGTCACCTGCCGCAAGGATGAAATCGTAATACTCCTTGGCGATCAGTACTGCCGCAGCCTGCCCTTTGTCGTATTTTCCGCTTTTCACTTCGAGTACCTTATGGCCTTCGAGAATTTCAAAATCAGTTTTGTGCCGGATGATTTCGGCCAGGTCATCGCGCAGTTCATTCAGGCGCAACTGGGCAAAATCCATGTCGGCATTGCGGTAATGCCAGGCCAGGCTACCGGTTTTTTCTTCAATAAAGGTGCCGTTACAACGGTCGACATACTCCTTCAAAATGGGCATTACGGCTTCTTTCCATTGGGCATCGGCACTGATGGTTGATTCCCATGCTTCGCCAGCTTTTTTTATAAAATAACCATGCTCAGCTACCAATGTAACAGGTACAGTGCCAAATTGCTTTTCAAGGAATTCCTTACCCCTGCCACTGATAATAACAATGTGGTTTCTGGGATCGCTGGCAAGTTTTTTAACAATTTTAAGGGTGGTTTTGTCAATAACAGCCAGTTCAGGGTATTTGGCAAAGGCTACCAGTGTGCCGTCGTAATCGAGAAATAGAATTCTGCGTCCGGCTTTCTGATATGCCATAGCTATTGTGCCGGTAATGCCGGGATTTATGTATTTTACGCGCATCATGTTCTGTTGGCTTTTGATCTCGTTGGTTTGGTTGAAGAAGTCGTGCGCCCAGGTAAACACGTTGTAACTGGCAATACGGTTTTGCATCCGTTCTATGCGTGTTTTTTTCTCCAGCGGGCTCATTTCCAACGCGGTCAGGATGGCTTCGGCAATTTCGTTATTATCGGCAGGGTTGATGATAAGTGCTTCATTGAGTTCAGCTGCGGCCCCGGCCATCTCACTAAGAATAAGCGCGTCCAGGTTTTCGCGCTGGCTGGCAACAAATTCTTTGGCAACCAGGTTCATGCCATCGCGCAGGGGTGTTATCAGTCCTACATCACTGATGTCGTATAGCGCAACCAGTTCATTGAAAGAGAGGGTTTTATACTGATATACCAGCGGCCGCCATGACAGTGTGCTGAACCTTCCATTAATACGACCAACGGTGGATTCAATTTCCTTCTTCATCTCCTTGTATTTTTCAATACTGTCGCGCGAAGGAACCACAACCATATTAAAAACCACTTTAGACCGCCATCCCGGATTTTTCTCCAGAAAGGTTTCGAAACCCAGTAATCGCGATAATAAACCCTTGGTATAATCGAGCCGGTCGACTGAAAACACCAGTTTCTGTTCACCCAGGCTTTTTCTGATTTTATCTTTTTCTTTTAAAACTGCCTTATCGTAACTGGCCTGGTGAAATTTTTCAAAATCAATACCAATAGGGAAGGCATCTGCTTTAACAACCTTGTTTGAAGTAAAAATGACGTTTTGCCGGCATTCAAATCCCGTAGTTCTCTTAACCGATTTTATGAAATGCTGTGTGTAATCATGTGTATGAAATCCAATCAAATCAGCGCCCAGCATTCCTTGAATGATTGCATCGCGCCAGGGCCGGGGCAATTGTCTGAATATTTCATACGAAGGGAAGGGGATATGCAAAAAGAAACCAATGGTGGCATCCGGTATTTTCTGCCGGATCATTTCGGGAAGGAGCAGCAGTTGGTAATCGTGTATCCATATGAAATCGCCTGGTTTGATGTGTTTGATGATTTCCTGACAGAACAATATATTAGCTTCCTTATAGGCTTCAAAATAGTTGTTCTTTATTACGCTGTATGACGAGAAGTAATGAAAAAGCGGCCAGATAAGGTCGTTACTGAAACCTCCGTAAAACTGATCGTTAAGTCGCGCCGGAATTCTGACGGGAACAATGTCAAAGTGTTCATTTTCAATCTTTCCCGGTTCCGGCAAATGATCGCCCACTCCGCTCCATAATATCTTGTTATTAACCAGGGTGTTTTTACTTTTTTTAAAGCTCTCCGACAGGGCAAGGATGGCCGATACCAGTCCGCCTGCATTCTGAATGGCTTTAAAACCTTCTTTTGATTTGACAAACTTGAACGGCAAACGATATGCAATAATTACCAACCTATCGAATGGTTCTTTGATAATCATAACTTTTTGGTTTTATGCTTTTAATCATATAGCAGTAAAGTTAGTGCCATAATATGACAATTGCCCGCCGAAAGCCGTATTTTCATTGTTTCATTTTATGCAAATGAATACCTATCAAGGCTTAATAAACTTTGATATTGTTTTTTCTTTTGTAAACAAGGTAGCGGTATTTATCAATGCCAGGTGCGAGTATGCCTGTGGGAAATTGCCCAGCAGTCGTTTGGTTTCAAAATCTATATCTTCGCTGAATAGTCCCAGGTGATTACCGTATTGCAGGAGTTCATTGAAAATTTTCCTTGCTTCGCTGCTCCTGCCAGTATGGTAAAGCGCTTCAATGAGCCAGAAGGTGCATATGGTAAAGGCCGAGGAAGGTTGTCCGAAATCGTCGTGTGCTATATACCGGTACATAAGCCCTTTGTGAAACAGTGCTTTTCTTACGGCATCCACAGTTTTGACATAATAGGTGTCGTGATAATCAAGAAAACCGTAGGCGGCCATCAGCAATAGTGAGGCATCCAGGTCTTCATTGCCATAGGTTTGGGTAAATGTTTGCAGATTGTTGTTCCAGCCATTTCTGAAAACGTCTGCCTTAATATCGTTGGCAATGCTTTGCCAGTCAGATGCGTAGCTTTCTTTCTGCAACAATAAAGCAATTTTGGCTGCGCGGTCCATGGCTACCCAGCTCATTACCTTTGAAAAAACGAAATGCCGGCCTTCATAACGAAATTCCCATATGCCTTTATCGGAGTTTTCCCAGTGGGTAGAGACAGTATGGATAATATTGCGGACTATCTCCCACATGTCTTCAATTTCGTCGAGGGTGCCCGGAAAATATTCATAGTACTGGTGAATTACGTTCAGTAGGTATCCGAAAACGTCATTCTGACGTTGTACATAAGCTGCATTACCAATTCTTACAGGTTTGGAGTTTTCATAGCCCGAGAGGTGAGGCAGGTCAGCTTCTTCCAGTTCTCTTTCTCCCCTGATCCCATACATGATCTGAAAGGTATCGTGCTTCGATTTCAGGATACGCATAATGAAACTCAGGAATCTTTTTGCTGCATTGTAATGGCCCATACGAAGCAACGTATCAACCGACATGGATGCATCGCGCAACCAGCAAAACCTGTAATCCCAGTTACGCACCTCACCAATGGTTTCGGGGATACTTGTGGTAAGGGCAGCCAAAATGGCACCCGACGAATCGTACGACATGATTTTCAGCACCAGCAAACTTCGGGTAATGATGTCATTGTATTGTTCAAATCGTTTGGAGCGGTTTGCCCAGTTGAGCCAGTAAACCTTGGTGCGT
>JAFGVG010000360.1 GCA_016938095.1 Bacteroidales bacterium | reverse complement strand
TTTAAGAATGAAGATAAGGCAATACAAAACAATTAAACTCTATCTTAATTATGCGTAATAACAAATTATTTCTGGAAACGTTAGTCATTTTACTGTTTGGCGTAATGATTTCATGCCAAAAGGACGAACCTGTTGTTTATGAAGTTCCTGATCTTGCCTGGGAAAATCCCGCAGATATTACAGAAGGGACACATTTAAGTTTCACCTATCAGCTAAATGCCAGATCCGATGTGGCAGGTATTTATATTTACACGCCATCTGTTGGTGCACAACTTGGTGTTGGCAATGATCAGGTATTAACGGTTGATTTTTACCCCAAAGATGATGGCTACGTCTATAAAGTAACAAAAAAGGTAAAAATTAATGTAATCCCATCCTCTAAACCAATTAATGGTTTGACAACCGCCGTTTTTAACAACTCAAAATCTTATGGAACCATGACCGACCCGGATGGAAATGTGTATAAAACCATTACTATAGGCACACAAACATGGATGGCGGAAAATCTGCGAACAACAAAATTCCGTGATGGATCTGACATACCCAACGTTGCTTTTGGATTATGGTGCACGGGTAAAGAAGAGGCCTATTGTTCATATAACAATACTGTCGACCCGGTTTCGATTGCAACATATGGAAGATTATACAGTTGGTATACTGTTACCAGCAGTCGCAGCATAGCACCCGCAGGTTGGCATGTTCCATCTGCTGCTGAATGGACTACTTTAATCAATTATTTGGGAGGGGAAAGTGTGGCTGGTGGTAAAATGAAAGAAACCACTACAAATCATTGGATTACTCCAAATGCCGGAGCTACCAACGAAAGTGGTTTTACAGGCTTGCCAACTGGCAGACGTGGTTCCAATGGAGCTGATCCCGAACCTTTTTTCAGTTACGGGAATGCATGTTGCTTCTATTGGAGTTCTACCGATCCTGGTCTCGACTATGGTATTGGAGATTGCTGCAGTCTGATTTCAGACGATGCCGGTGTTTGCATTCAACAACAGACCAAATCGCAGGGCTTTGCTGTGCGGCTGGTGAAGGACTGACAATATGATTTTCTTTCATTTTTCAAGCTTTTCCATTAACGAAGCTAAAAAGTTCAATAAGTTGGCATTTGAAATCCAGTGTAATAGCTAAAGCGAAAGCAATCGGCACGATTAGGAGTAATGCCCGTCATTGAATGGAGGTAGTTATGGAAATACAGGGGGTTTATCCTTTCTTTTCGAGAAGAACCAGAGTTTCCAGGTGATGGGTGTGGGGGATCATGTCAAAAGGCTGAATGTGAGCAACGTTATAGGCCTCTGACAACTGTTTTAAATCGAATGCCAGCGAAACCGGGTTGCAGCTCAGGTACAGTACTTTACGGGCACCCGATCCATTGATTGTTTTTTTGATTTCAATAAGTGTGCCTGATCGTGGCGGATCCAAAGCAATCAGATCGGGCTTGCCATGTTCCTGCAGAAAACCAGGTTTGAACGTTTCCAGCACATCACCGGCAATGAACGTGGTATTGCTTATCCCGTTCATCAACGCATTGGCCCTGGCATCTTCCACGGCATTTTCCGATCCTTCGATACCGGTAACATGCCTGGCCCCTGCGGCAAGAAACAGTGCTATGGTTCCGACACCCGCGTATAGGTCATATACATTTTCGCGCCCGGTAAGTTGTGCCCATTGTGTGGCGGTTTCAAATATCTTTTCGGCCTGTCTTGCATTGGGTTGAAAGAACGAAGCGGCATGGATACGGAAACGATTACCCCGTAGTATCTTGTGTGTATAGGGTTCGGTGTTGCCAAAGGAATGGATCTCGCCCTGCAGCTGACTGTGCGCATGCGAAGGATGAATGGTCCAGCAAAGCGAAACAATGGCCGGGAACTCCTGTTGCAGTTTTCTCAGGAGTTGTTCTCTTTCGGTGGGTTTGTCAGTGTTAAAACCCACAACTATCTGTACCTCACCGGCGCGATTGGTACGAATAGAAATACTGCGCAGGAAACCTGTTTTCAGCTCGTAGTTGTAAAACTCGAGCCCCTGTTCTATGGCATACGATTTAACAAAGGCGCATATGGCACGTGAGGGTTGCTGTTGCAAAAAGCATTCACGTATGTCAATTACCTGGCCGGGCTCGGCGTAGCGGTGAAAACCCAGCGCTAAACCGGCATTGCCATTGTCGTTATGTCGTGCATCGGAAGAAGGGTTTGCCGAAAAGGTATACTCTACCCGGTTCCGGTAATAATGAATAATAGGTGATGGTATTACGGCAGGAACAACAGGGGTTTCTATACCATAATGTTTGAGGGCATTGCAGAGAATGGTATGCTTCAGCACCAACTGGTAGTTGTAATCGATATGTTGCCACGGACAGCCACCGCATTGCAAGTGGTGCATGCAGAAGGGCTCAACCCGTTGTGCCGAAGGGGTAACCACATCCACTACTTCGCCAAGCCTGAACCCCAGCTTTTTCCGGTGCAACAGATAAGTAACTTCTTCGCCGGGTATGCCAAAGTCGATATAATAGTTTTTACCCTCAAGGGTGGCAATGCTTCTTCCGGAAGAATGAATTTCGCTGAGTCGAATGGGTCCCCGTACTGTTTTTCGCTGAATATCCGTCATTAAAACTATGATTACCGCTTTTGTTCCCGATTCCCAAAACGCAGGTACCAGGACTTTTATTTTAAAATTGACACAAATATAGTGATAATCGTCACCCACTCTTCTCTATGGGTTTTCACTTTTTATTTTTACATTTATACCCTTTTGAACCATGTCATGACCAAAAAGATACTTGTAGTTTACTACACACAAACCGGACAGTTGCGCAATATCGTGCAATCGTTAACAAAACCGCTGACTGAGGACAGTGGGTACGATTTACATTTCGAGGAACTGAAACCCAAACCACCTTTCCCTTTTCCGTATAATGCCGATGAGTTTTTTCAGGTAATGCCCGAATCGGTTGCAGGCATACCTTGTGAATTAGAGCCATTATCGCTTAAAGGCGATGAACACTTCGACCTGGTAATGGTGGCCTGGCAACCCTGGTACCTGTCACCCTCCATTCCCATACATGCTTTTTTTCAACATCCGGTTGGAAAGGTACTGATAAAGGGCAAGCCCATAGTTACCATTGTTGGAAGTCGCAATATGTGGGTTATGGCCCATGAAACCATCAGGGGTTATATACGGGAGGCTGGTGGTAAGCTGGTTGGCAACATTTTGTTTTATGACAAGGCTCCTAATCTGCTGAGTGTGGTGTCGGTAATCCGGTGGATGTTTCATGGCAAAAGCGAAAGGTACTTATGGATATTTCCGCCTTCGGGGGTTTCTGCCAAAGATATTGCAGGGGCATCGGTTTATGGTGAGATCATCAGGGAAGCTTTTATCAAAGGCAGCTTTGATAAACTGCAGCAGGATCTTGTTGCTGCCGGGGCAGTGGAGGTAAAAACCAGCCTGGCCATGATTGAAAAAAGAGGAAAGGTTATGTTCAGGATTTGGTCTGATTTCATCCGGCGAAAAGGGCCTTATGGAGCAAGGTCGCGTGTATTGCGCGTACGGATGTTCAAATACTACCTGCTGTTTGTAATTTACCTGGTATCGCCTTTAGCATCGGCGGTTTACTGGCTGATCAAACCCTTCAGAAAGAAAACCATACAACAACAGATTAGTTTATACCAATCTGTTTCATGTGAATGATTGTTTTTTTTAGCTTTGCACCTTGTTTTT
>JAFGVG010000359.1 GCA_016938095.1 Bacteroidales bacterium | reverse complement strand
GTGAATATTGCCTATTATCCCTCCGGCGCATTGCGCAATATGGCCGATCCGCATAACGGGGGCGACCAGAACGATCATTACTGGCAGCCTGCCCATGTTTCGGAAATGTACCTAGGCACCCAGGACAATGCAGGCGTGCACATTAACAATGGCATTGGCAATCGCCTGTATTACCTTTACGCCACGGCCACCAGCAAAGAAAAAGCCGAACAGGTTTTTTACAAGGCACTTTCCGAATACATGACCAGCACATCGCAGTTCATCGACTGGCGGATAGCGGTAATACAAGCCGCTACAGACATTTTCGGCGAAAACGCTGAGGAAGTCGCCGAAGCCGGTAAGGCTTTTGATGCTGTTGGCATCCAGGAAGAAGAAGTGCTTGAAGACGAACCCGTTTATGACACCAATCCCGGGCAGGACTACCTGCTGAGTTACAATACCGATATCGGGTATACCGGAACCCTTTACAGGACAAGTACCGCTGGCACTTCGTTTGTGAAGCTAACCAACACTGCCATGAAGCGAAATGTGAGCGTGGTAGACGATGGCAGTGTGGCATTTTTTGTCACCGAAGACGATTCTATCAAAAAAGTCAGTCTCAATCCCTCAGATCCTTTTGAAAGCATAGTCTCACCCGATGCATTCTGGGACAATGTGGCCATTTCCAAGGATGGAAGGCGGCTTGCAGGTATATCGGTGGAAGTCGACACAGCCATTTATGTGTATGACTTCGACAGCCAGCAGTGGCGCAAGTTCAAACTGTACAACCCAACCACCAGCCATACCGGTTCCGATGCAGGCGGCGTGCTATATGCCGATGCCATCGAATTTGACATTACCGGGGAATACTTGATTTATGATGCTGCCAATGTAATCAGTTCCGATTTAGAGGAAGATATTTATTACTGGGATATTGGATTTATGAAAGTATGGGATAACACCAAAGGGGATTTTGGCGACGGATCCATATCCAAACTGTTTTCTTCGCTTCCCAAAAATGTAAGCGTTGGTAATCCGGTGTTTTCAAAAAATTCGCCTTTTATCATCGCCTTCGATTATATGTACGATGATGAAACAGTTGACTTCGACGAGGAATTTGCAGTGTATGCCGCCAACCTCGAAACCAATAAGATTAAATCCATATCGGACAACGAAACCTGGGGCTATCCGTCGTTTTCAAAAAACGATGACCGGATTGCCTTCACTTCCTTTTCAACTTTTGGTGAAGACCAGGTTGCCTTTGTGGACCTGGAAACCGACATAATAACACCTGCGGGAGCCAAAGAAGAACTTATTGCAGGTTCTATCTGGCCCGTATATTACGCTACCGGCGAAAGAGATCTGGGGCTTCCCCCGGTTGCAAATTTCACCGTTGACGCGAAAGCAGGAAATGCCCCGCTGTTGGTAAAATTTGTCGACCTATCGACACATAATCCCACTGCCTGGCAGTGGACATTCCAAGGTGGCTCACCAGCGGTTTCATCGGAACAACATCCCGAGGTGACCTACAGTAGTAACGGAACCTACTCAGTGACCTTAACTGCTACAAACGACAATGGAAACGGCTCCATTACCAAAATAGCCTATATTACAGTGTCCGATGCAACCGGTATAAATGCACCGGACGAATCAGCACCGATGTTTTACCCCAACCCCGCCCAAAGCCAGGTAAACATTAACTATGCAGAAGATTTCACTGTAAGGTTATACAACCTGCAGGGACAACTGTTGCTTTCCGGCAAAAACCAAAAATTACTTGACCTGTCCGGTGTCAACCCCGGCGTTTACCTGTTGGAACTGAAGACCCACGATGCGGTTACCAGACATAAACTGGTTAGGGAATAGCAGGTTTCAGCGCCATAGGGTATGGTTGCCCTGAAAGGTCATGTAGTAAATACCAGTGGTAGATTAACGCATTCACACACGGAAATTTGCGACATGAGACAATTGCTAGTTTTTTTACTGGTTGCCGCATTTTCAGCTGCAGGATATGCCCAGGATGGGAAACCTAAAACCATTGCACTCCTGCCGGATACTGGCATTGGGTCTGAGAAACTGTTTGAGAAGATCAACGGTGAAAACTCATCGCAGCAAAATACCCCGCACAGTATTTATGCTAAAACCGCAATCCCTTTTAGCCTGACCAGATATGCTGACGATCCGAAAGTCATAAGCAAAAATAACAGGCCGGTTTACATTGAAAAAAAGAACTCATTGTATAAAACGGCGAAGGCTTTGCCTCCTGCTGAAAGATTCTTTGGTTTTATGGAAAACACTGCCGGTATTACCGGGATAACAAGGCCACGTGAAGCTTACCATATTGGCAGTATCCATACCGATTCGCTGGGTATTACACATGTCAGGGCATCCAGACGCTACAAGGGTGTTGAAGTTTACGGTTCCGATGTCATTTATCACGCCGGCCGTGTAAATGAACGATTTAACGGGGCTATTTCTCCCTTTGAGCTGGATATTGATGTTATTCCGAGTGTATCAGCAGAAACCGCCGTTGAAATGGCCAGAAAAGATCTTCAGCGACTTATGCCGGTGAGGGAATTAACCCCGGCTGAAAAGGAATTGTTGCATTACAAAACCCCTGGGTGTTCACTGATCATATTCAACAGGGGAAAAGACGACTTTGGATTAACCTGGTTGGTTACTATCCGACCAAACCACCTGCAGGAATGGAAATACTTTATTGATGCCCATGATGGCAACATACTGCGCAAATTCAACAGCGCCCCTTCAGACGGACCGGCAGTAGGGACAGGGACCGACCTGAACGGCCGGCAGCGTAATTTTAGTGTTTACCAGTCGGGCGACATTTACTATTTGTACAATGTAACAGAAAGCATGTACAATCCGGCCAAAAACCTCGGTATCATTGTAACACTCGATGCCAATTACACTTCATCGGTATTCCTTGATTTTTCGCATATAACTTCACCCGACAACTCCTGGACACAGCAAAATGCCATTTCGGCACATTGCAATGCAACTGAAACATACCGCTATTTCGATGCCACTTTTAACCGGAAATCAATTGACGGAGAGGGGGGTGATATCATTTCACTGGTAAATGTGGTAAACGATGACGGCAGCCCGCTGGAAAATGCTTTTTGGAATGGCCAGGCTATTTTCTATGGCAATGGCGGCAGTCGTGTGAAACCGCTGGCCGGCGCTCTCGATGTAACGGCGCATGAATATACGCATGGTGTTATTTCAGCCAGCACCAACCTTGAATATTTCGGTCAGTCGGGCGCCCTGCAGGAAGCCCTGGCCGACTTTTTCGCCTGCATGGTCGACCGGTCCGACTGGCAAATCGGCGAGGACATTGCCCTTCCGGAGGCCTATCCTTCCGGCGCGGTAAGAGACCTGTCGGATCCGCACAACCAGGGCAATCCGGGAGATCCCTGGTGGCAACCGTCGCATATGAAAGAGTACTATTGGGGTGAAGATGATAACAAAGGCGTCCATATCAACAGCGGAATCATCAGCTATGCCCTCTACCTGTTTGCCAATGCCACCGGAAAGGATTTTGCTGAACTGGTTGTATACAGGGCACTGACGGAGTATTTAACCAGGACATCAGATTTCATCGATTTTCGGATTGCAGTCATTGAATCGGCCAAAGATTTATACGGAGAACAATCACCTTTCATTGAATTGGCTGCTGCATCGTTCGATGCAGCAGGCATTTACCACGAAGCGGTGAGTTCCGGAATACCATACCTGGAAACGAATCCGGGTGAGGAGTTTTTACTAAGTTACGATACCAGTCCTGTTGATCCGGCCACCCTTTACCTGTCTTCTGCCGTAGGTACTAACTACAGACGTTTGACCATGACCCCCATGAAAGGAAAGGTAAGTCTGACAGATGACGGAAGTACCGGTGTTTTTGTTTCAACCGATCACCGGCTGAGAATGATTAACGCAAGCCTAATGCCTGCAAATGAACGTATTATTTCGGGTAATTTATTGTTCTCCAATGCCTCCATTTCCAAGGATGGCAGACTGATTGCTGCCACCAGCGTATTTGCCGATGCATCGGTTTATGTTTTCGACCTCGAATCGGGTGAAGGCCGGCAATTTGCGCTGTATAACCCTACAACAAGTCATGCCAACACCTCCTCGGGCGGTGTAATAAAGGCCGATGCACTGGAATTTGACATAACTGGTGAATACCTGATTTATGATGCCTACAATGTATTGAATTCGAATTCAATAAAAGATTTGTATTATTGGGACATCGGATTCATTAAGGTATGGGATCATACAAAAGACGATTTCGGAAATGGAACCATTACCAAACTTTTTGACGCGCTCCCTGAACACGTGAGCATTACCAATCCGGTGTTTTCCAGAAACGCGCCGCATATTGTCGCTTTTGACTATTATTACTACGATGGCATTATTGAAGAATACGGAATATACGGTGCCGACATCCTGACCGGCGAACTCAACAAAATAGTTGCAAATGACAGGTTAGGCTATCCTTCCTTTTCCAAAAACGACGACCGTATAGCCTATTCCGCCGCAAACGGTGAACAAATGCAGGTAATTAAAAGCATCCGGCTAAAAAACAATACGATACCCATGGGTGAACCCGGTGTGCTTGTACCCGAAGCCAAATGGCCTGTTTATTTTGCAAATGGAACGAGAACGTTGGGATTTAAACCAGTGGTAAATTTCACCGCCGACCTGAAAGAAGGCACTTCCCCGTTATCGGTTAAATTCATAGATCTTACGGAATATGACCCAACTACCTGGGAATGGTCTTTTGAAGGTGGCATCCCGGCCTCCTCAACAGAACAAAACCCGCTGGTACAATACTCCGATCCGGGCATATACCAGGTAAAGTTAACCGTAACCAACCGTTTTGGTTCCGACTCATTGGTAAAAAACAATTATATAAGTGTTGCCGGAATTACCGTAAATAAAAACCAGCATGATCAAAGGTTCAGCATCTATCCGAACCCTGTAACCGATGTGCTGCATATCACATGCAACGAACCTTTTACGGTAACCATTTATAATCAGCAGGGCATAACACTACTTAATTCATCTGAAAATAGCATTACAGGCGTTTCAGGTCTGACGCCAGGGATATACCTACTGGAACTCAGAACCGGTTCTGCTGCTTATCGCAGCAAATTTGTGAAGCATTAAAATCTTGTCATCGTCTTTTTTATTTGGGAATCTAATTAAAGGCTACCGTTATTCGTTATATGCGCTGATAATTTGAAGCTTTTTCTGTAAATTTGTATAAACAATAAAACTGCGAACCATGTCCAAAGAAAAATCACCGACCAAGGAAAAAGAAAAAAAAGCAGCCAAGCTAAGCCTGAAGGAAAAAAGGGCGGCCAAGAAAGAAAAAAAAGATAAAAAGGGATGAATAATCCCTTTTTTTCTTTCTTTTTAGCTAACTTTAATACCATGTCTTAACTTTTAATCATTATAAACCAACCCATTATGTTAAAGAACTTACTCGAACTGGTCAAAGAGAATGCCGGTGAAGCCATTATCAACAATCCCGCCGTTCCCAATGCAAAAAACACCGCTGTTGTTCAGGCGGCCACAAATTCTCTTTTTAAAGCCCTGCAAAACAATGCCAAACAAGGCGGATTGAACAACATCAAGGAACTCCTCGAAGGCAGACAGGAAGTTGAAAAAAGTCCGGTGATCGGTGCATTGTCATCGAGTGTTGCCGGCGACCTGATGAAAAAGTTTAAACTCGACAAAGGAGCAGCCAACAGCATAGTTACCATGCTTATACCCGTTGTGCTAAGCCGACTGGTTAAAAAAACCAACGACCCCAATGACAGCAGCTTTAATCTCGAGGGAATTATTGGCGCCCTCGCCGGACGACAGGGAGGAATTGGCGGATTATTAGGATCGTTGAAAAATATCCTGGGCAAGTAACTTACCGTCAAACACATAAAAAAGAGGTGATTTAAATCACCTCTTTTTTTTTAACCCAATGCCATTTTCTCCGTAAACACGGTCAAATATAAAAGTAAAGATAGATGAAGAAAGGAGTTTTACTAATTGCACTTTTAATTGCCGGAATAGGTTCTGCCTTTTCGCAAGTTGGCAGTGTCACACAGGCACAATCGTTGTACATCTACAATTTCTCGAGGCTCATTCAGTGGCCTGCCGGAAATCAGACCGGTGACTTTGTGATTGGCGTGGTTGGCGATGATGCGTTGTACAAAAGTTTATTAACGTATGTAGCCAACAAGAAAGTTGGGACACAGCCCATTGCTGTGAAAAAGTTCGACAGTCCCGAATCAGTTTCCCGTTGCCATATCATTTATGTCGGTAACAGCAAGGTTTCTGCTTTTGACGCTGTGGTTGAAAGACTGCGCGGCTCAAACAGCCTGATCATTACCTCCAAAAAAGGAATGGTTAACATGGGTTCAGCCATTGATTTCTTTATGGATCAGGATAAGCTGAAATACGTGATCAATACCACCAATGCTGAAAAGTACAACCTTACTGTGAGTAAATCCTTACAGGATATGGCTTACCGCAACTAAACGCACAACCTGCCTGCCCTGTTTGTCGTCAAACCAGGCAGATACATTAAAAGGACGGTCTGCAGATGCTGAAAGATCAGCTTCTCAGGCCGTTTTCTTTTTACCTGCCCTTTCTGAAAAAGTTACGATATCACAAATGAGGCCAGCCATTTCGTTTATCATGGATGCACATCTTCCGGTTGCAGTTATTCGGCTCAACATGGCTAAAAGTTTATCTGACACAGCCAAAGATTTCCCGCAAAAACCATCACGAACCAAAGCGCCGACCAGTTCAAGCAGTAAAGCCTGATCCGGCGGAGGACAAGCGGCATGACCGGCTGTCAATTGCGAATTTTCCAAATAATCAGCCCATTCGGCAAACACGCTTAATATCTTTTCTACATCGTAACCTATAGTATTTATTTGACCTTTATCCCAGGCACCTGTTCGTTTAGGCTTAATGCCGTTCTCAATAATGGCCGCCATGCGGTTTACCAGTCCCTCGCTGAAATCATCACTGTATAATGCCTGAAGCCTCCGTGCCATGAACGAGTTCAAATCAGCCATATTCCTGATAACAGGGCGCTGTAGGTCTTCCTGGTTCATATATCCTTCAAAATAAAATCCAAAAATAATTCTTTTTGTTGGCTAAATATCCAGGACAATCATACCATTGGCATAGCATTTATGCTTACCTTTATATAAGTTGTTGTATTTTTCTGCATGCGAAATAATAACAACATACCATCGTTTATTTATTGTAACCCGGTGAACACATTTGGTGAATCGTTGTTATAATACAAAAAATGAGAGCCTCCAACCCAAACCATATGAGTAGATACTTTTTATCACTGCTGGCCCTGTTCGTCTTTCTGCTGACTTTGCCTGCCCTGTCAGCAGCTGGCCCTTACACTTATGTCGACGACCCGATAAAACTTAATCCCGATTACAAAATCACCAGGATGTCTAATGGCGATGTAATAGTCGCGCTGAAAAAGCCCGATACTACCGAAGTTAATCACCGTTTCACTGACTTTTATGCCGATCTCCTGCTTGCTGCCCATCGTAAGCAGCGTATGGAAGTTATGGTCAGCAACCTGAGCCGGAAGTTTTATCTATCGGAGGATGAATGTCGCCGGGAAATCAAGCACGCCATCAATGTGTTGACCGATTGGAACATTGTGCTGCATGAAGACAGGGTGGTATTAAAGTAGGCTTGTTATTTTTCGGCACTAATCGTCACAGACTGTGTAAAGCGTGAATGGCCCGGGAAAACCGGCTCAAAATCGTAGTGTATGCGTTTGCCTGATACCCTGGCGATTTCAATTAATCCAAGCCCTGCCCCACCCGTTTCGTTAAATTCGCCATTGGTAATGGTTGCTTTATAAAGCTCTTTCAGCCCCTGGGAATCGAGACTGTTTAAATGGTCGATCTTTTCCTGAAGGCTTTTAATTTTTTCAAAACTGATAAGGTTTGAGGTAAATATTTCGTAATCGTGGCCCACTTTCCGGATCAACAGCACAGGTTCACCGTGTAATTGATGTTTTGTATAAGTTTCGGCTGCAGGACTGTGTTTCATTATGTTTTCGAGCGATTCGATCATCACCAGTTGTATCCGCTTGTAAATGCCCACCGGCACATCCGTTTTGCGGATCTGCACCTTAAATTTCAGAATAAGTTCACCAACGGTTTCGTATTTGATAAAACCCTGATGTTCGAGTATAACCGTATTTTCCAAGTAGCGGTAGATTATTGGTGCTTAAGGCTGTTATGTATTGGTTTCGGCATTCGTACCTATACAATTTGAAACGAAATTAACCTGACTTTGTTTCAGCGCAGGCTATATTATTATTCCCTCTCATAGCCCTCATCTTCTGAAAGAACTCTGCTTTGCGATGCCTGCACGGCCAGGAAATCGCAGCGCTCGTTCTCGGGGATGGAAGCATGACCTTTCACCCATATGAATTTTACCTTGTGTTTGCGATACACTTGCAGAAACCGCTTCCAAAGATCAGGGTTTTTCTTACCTGCAAAATTTTTCTTCTCCCAGGCAAAAAGCCATCCTTTTTCAATGGCGTCAGCCACATAACGCGAATCGGTATAGACTGTAACATTGCATCCTTCAGTCTTCAACGCTTCCAACCCTGTAATAACCGCAAGGAGTTCCATGCGATTATTGGTGGTATGCCGATATCCCTGTGCTATTTCCTTTCGGTGGGGGCCTGATAGCAGCACCACACCGAAACCTCCGGGACCCGGGTTACCACTGGCTGCACCGTCGGTATAAAGTGTTATGTTATGTGGCATTGGGAAGTTTTATTCCGGTATTGGAAAGAAACAACCGTATAGCAATGGCTAGCAGGATAATGCCAAAAACCTTGGTCAGGATTAATATTCCGGTTTTGCCTAGTAGTCGCTCTACCAGCCGTGTTGCTTTCAATACCAGGTATACAATGATCATGTTCAGGGTCAGGGCAATAAAAATTGCCCAAAGATTATACTCGGCCCTGAGCGAGATAATGGTGGTCATGCTTCCCGCACCCGCTATCAGTGGAAATGCCAGTGGGAAGATGGAAGTGTTCTTAATTGACTCGTACTTGAAAAATTCAACCCCCAGCACCATCTCGAGGCCCAGGAAAAAAAGCACAAACGAACCCGCAATGGCAAAAGAAGAAACGTCAACACCGAAAATATTCAGGAAAGGCTTTCCAATAAACAGAAAAAGCAACAATATGCCATAAGCAACCAACGTGGCTTTCCCTGCATCGATATCTCCCGACCTGCGCTTCAATTCCAAAATATAGGGTATCCCGCCGGTAATGTCGATGACGGCAAACAACACCATAAAAACAGTAACAATATCAATAACCCTGAATTCCATTGATTAACTTCTCCTGTTTATTAAAACTACTATCAATCATATAAGCAACAACATCGTCAAGTAGAGATTAGGTACTGGGTACCCACTACCCAGTACCTAGTACCCGGCACCCAGTATCCCCCTTCTACCTGATAATCTTCATTTCCTTGATCAGGTGAGAAGCACCTGCATACTTATCGATAATAAACAATACGTAACGAATATCAACGCAAATGCAACGCTGCAAATCAGGTTCGAAAGCAATATTGCTGCTCATAGCCTCCCAGTTACCGTCAAAAGCCAGGCCAATGAGGCTGCCTTCGCCGTCGATAACCGGACTACCTGAATTACCGCCGGTAATATCGTTATTGGTGATAAAACATACAGGCATACGGCCGTCCTTCATTGCATATTCGCCATAGTCTTTTTGCTTGTAAAGGGTTTTCAGCTTGTCAGGAACCACAAATTCCCAGTTATCGGGATCTTCCTTCTCCATGATACCATCGATTGTAGTGTAGTAACCGTATTCTACAGCATCACGGGCTTTATAGTCCTGCACAGTACCGTAAGTAAGTCTCATGGTAAAGTTGGCATCGGGATAAAAAGTCTTTTCGGGCTGCATCTCCTGCAGACCAGCAATATACAAGCGATGTCCTTTTTCAAAATCGCTATCGGCTGATGATTCATTGAAATAAGCTGCACGGTAAACCTCAATGGCCGATGAAGCAGCCTGGAAAGCCGGGTCTTTGTCAAGGACCTTTTTGGACGGGTTGGCAACAAAGGCATCCATTTTTTCCCTGCTGGCAAAAATAGATTTGGCAAACATATCGGCGGTATATTTATCGTAATCGCCTTTGAACTTGGTATCAATTATTTTGTAAATCCCCGGCAAGGCCTCTGCTCTCACATTTTCGCGGTAAAGCTTAAGCATGGCAGGGATTACTTTCATGTCAGTTGCCGGATTATATTCTTTATAAAAACTTTCCCAACGGCTTTTTAGCATATTGGCAAGCGAATCAATCAGTGCTTTGTTCTCGGGTTCGCGCTGTAAAACGTTATACAACCCATTTACACGATTGGCGAAAGCAATGAGTTCTGATGAAGAGAAAAAACACTCATAGGTGTACTGAAGTGTATGCGCTGATTCGGCACGTTTAGTTATAGCATTACTTATGAGTTCCAGGGCGTTCCCGTATTTTTCCTTCTGTTGTGCTTCGGCATTCACCCATTTGGTGAAATCAGCTTCCTGCTGCTGTTTCTTTTCCAGAATGCGCAGACGTTTTAGCCCCTGGTTCTGGCCGATGGAATACTTCCAGTAATTTGATGAACCGGAATATTTTGAAGCATACTGAATGTTAACCTTTTCGTCAGCACGCATGTCCTTAAGGAGAATATCCTGGCGCAAACCACGAATCTTAATCCGGTTGGGATTGGTGATAGTTGTAAGTTCTTGAATTTCATAGGAAGTCATGTACCTGGTAGTGGTTCCCGGATAGCCCATTACCATGGCAAAATCGTTTAAATTTCTTTCTTTTAGTGAAACCGGCAGTGAATGTTTGGGTTTTAACGGAACGTTTTCTTTGCTGTATGAAGCCGGTTTACCATCGGGTGCAGCGTACACCCTGAAAATGCTGAAATCGCCGGTATGTCTGGGCCACATCCAGTTATCGGTATCGTGACCGAACTTGCCGATGGAGGAAGGAGGCGCACCAACCAACCTCACGTCGGAAAATACCTCATATACAAACAGGTAGAAATTATTCCCGCCGAACAGTGATTCTACATCGGCCCTGTAATGCGTTCCCTCGGTTGCAGCTTTACTGATGGAATCAGATACAGCCTTAAGCAGTTCGCCCCGTTTTTCTTCGGACTGGGCATTGCCAATTTTGCTGAGAACTGTTTCGGTAACATCCTCCACCCTGACCAAAAAGGTGACTCTCAGATCGGGATTGGGTAACTCTTCGGTTTTTTCCATGGCCCAGAATCCGTCTTCGAGATAATTGTGTTCCACGGTACTGTGATTCTGAATGGCATCGTAACCGCAATGGTGGTTGGTCAGCAACAAGCCTTCGTCCGATACAATTTCACCTGTACAGCCACCGCCAAAAATAACAATGGCATCCTTAACACTGCTGTTGTTGATACTGTAAATATCCTCAGCACTCAGCTTCAATCCCATTGCCTGCATGGTATCGATATTCAGCTTTTTAATCAGGGGCAGGAGCCACATTCCTTCATCGGCTTTTACACTTGCGCTGAGGGCAAGAAAAATGCCTGCTAATACAAATACAAATCGCTTCATAGAAAAAAAATTATGTTATGCACAGTTAAAATTTCATCATCCAATCATTCGAGGAATTTATATAAATATCTGTAACAAAATAAACCGGTCATTGGTTAAAATCATATGATAATTGTTGGTTAAATAAGGTAAAGGTTTTACGGTGATAGGAAGTTATCCCGTAACGCATGATTGCCTGGCGGTGCGCGGCTGTCGGATAACCTTTGTTGCGGTCCCACCCGTATTGTCCATGCTGGCTGTGGAGTTCCATCATACAGGCATCGCGCCAGGTTTTTGCCAGTACCGAGGCTGCTGCAATGGAAGCATAGGTGGCATCGCCCTTAACCATGCACCGGTATGGGATTTGCCCATAAGGCATAAACCGGTTCCCGTCGACGATGATGCTGCCCGGCCTCACCGACAACTTATCCAGGGCCATATGCATGGCCTGTATAGACGCCCTGAGAATATTGATCTCATCAATTCTCAGGTTGTCGACCCAGGCAACGGCCCAGGCAATGGCATCTTTTTCGATATCCTTCCTGACGGTTTCACGTGTCTTTGCCGTAAGCTTTTTCGAATCGTTGAGCAAGGGATGAAAATAATTGTCCGGAAGAATTACGGCAGCAGCATATACCGGCCCTGCAAGACAGCCACGGCCTGCCTCATCGCAACCAGCTTCGTAAACGCCCGGTATAAGAAAATTTTTCAACAATGTAAATCCGAAATTAAAATCAACAGGTAGGTAAAACTTTCTAATTTTGTAAAGAAAATAATTTTCGGCTGCATTGAAAAGAAAATTTGTAACGAATCTTGCCCTTTTGCTTTTTTTAAACCTGTTGGTAAAACCTCTATATGCGCTGGGCATTGATGTGGGCGTTCAGAATGCAGTGGGTGCCAGCGAATATGGGAAATACTTCATCCTGCTGAATTTCTCCCTCATTTTTCAGGTAATCCTCGACCTGGGCATCGAAAATTTCAGCCGCCGCGAAATAGCCCGGCACAGCCACCTGCTGAACAAATACTTTTCACTGATTCTTCCGATGAAACTCATATTGGGACTGCTTTATTTTGGCATCTGTTCCCTTGTTGGGTATTTCATGGGATGGAAGGCACATGAATTTGGTTTGTTGCTGGTATTGCTCTTTAACCAGTTTCTGGCCAGCTTTGTTCTGTACTTCAGGGCAAACCTGGGCGGTATGCATATGTTTAGGGCCGACAGTATTATTTCAGTGATCGACCGTTTTGTGGTTATTGTTATATGCGGATTGCTGTTGCTCGACCCGGTTACCCGCATGGCTTTTCGCATCGAATGGCTGGTATACGCCCAAACAGCAGCCTACCTGATAAGCGCCGGCTTTGCCTTCAGCCTTGTCTTTTCTAAATCAGAGGTTATCCGGTTCAGGTTCGACAGGCGGTACTATCGGTCGATACTGCGTAACAGTCTGCCATTTGCATTACTCTTTATGCTTATGGCTATTTACCTGCGAACCGACTCATTGCTGCTCGGAAAGCTTTTACCCGATGGCAAACATCAGGCGGGCATTTATGCCCAGAGTTTCCGTATTATCGAAATCCTTTCGAATTACGGATACCTGTTCACCATCATCCTGTTACCGGTATTCTCACGGATGATCAAACAGCAGGAATCGGTTACCAACCTTACCCGTCTGTCCTTTACCCTGCTTTTTGTACCGGCAGGCACCCTGGCATTCGGTATCATCAGTTACCGTACTGAAATCATTGAGTTACTTTACCAATACAACCTCCACCATTCCTCCACTGTTCTGGGCATTCTCATTTTCAGCTTTCTGGGTATGTGTGTCACATACATTTTCGGTACGTTGCTTACCGCAAATGGCAGCCTGCGCCAGCTTAACACCATGGCAGCCCTGGCTGTCATCCTTAATCTTACCTTAAACCTGTTGTTAATACCCCGTTATGGAATAATCGGGGCAGCCATAGCCAATGCATTGACGCAAATACTCACGGCATTTTACCAGGTCTTTCTGGCTGCGCACATTTTCAGACTTCGTACCGATTTAAGGCTCATCATCAGGTTGTTCGTTTTTTTGACACTTATTGCCGCCGGTAGTCATTTTATCAGCCAACTGACGCTCTTCTGGGCATACACTGCCTTGATATACCTTTTGTTTGCCACATTGCTTGCCTGGGGACTGGGACTATTGCAGGTAAAAGCACTGCTTGAAATTTTGGTGAAAGAGGAGTGAGCTGCCTGTGGTTATAAAAGTAAATCGCCCGGTCTGATTTTGAAAACCGTCATTTATTCGGTAAATTTGCCCTGTGAAAGCCACGCTGAACATGAATCTGATTATTGATGCCGGTAATACCCAAACCAAAACTGTACTTTTTGAAAAGGGAAATCCTGCCAATATAACCCGCCACAGCGGAAATCCCGTATCTGCCATACAGGATATACTACAGTCCAAGCCCGTCGCAGCAGCCGTTCTTTCCAGCGTTGGGCCTTATGAATCTGCCATAAAGGACTTATTTGCCAGCAAGGCTTTGGAATTCTTGGTACTCAATGAACGAACGCCGCTTCCCTTTACAGTGAATTACGAAACGCCCGGCACACTCGGACGCGACCGTATTGCCGCGGCCGCCGGTGCAAGATGTTCCTTCCCGGGTCGCGACGTTTTGATTTTCGATTTGGGCACGGCCATAACCATCGACTTTATTTCGGCTGCCGGTGAATACAAAGGCGGAAATATATCACCAGGCCTATACACACGGCTGAAATCGCTTCATCAGTTTACAGCCCGCCTACCCCTTGTCGAACCTGATCCAGCGTTTCCAGAATTCGGGAACAGCACCCGAACAGCCATAGCAGCAGGTGTTCAGCAAGGTATTTTACATGAACTGAGTGGTTACATGAAATGGTTCGAAAACCGCTACCCCGGCTGCATCTTTGTTATTACCGGCGGTGATGCCGGATTCTTTGTTCAAAACATAAAAAACCCCATATTTGCATTACCTGACCTGGTGCTGACAGGTCTGAATCATATCCTCGAATTCAACAGCGCACATAAACGGAAATGAGCTATAGCCATACCACATACCATATACTCAGGCAATCATTAAAAGCAGTAAGCCTATTAATTTTGTCCGGTTTCATTTTTTCATGTAAAAATGATATCGAAACCATTCAGGCGTTAACAACCGAATTGGATATGCCCGACTTTTCGGCCTATAATGTGGAAATGACACAAACCGACTCGGGAAGACTTACCGGTAAAGTGTTTGCCCCTGAAGTAAACCAGTTTGTGCGTAAAGAAGATCCCTATTATGAATTTCCCGCGGGAATGCGGGCCGTATTTTACAATCGTAACGGGGAAGCCTATTCATATATCGAAGCCAGATACGCTATATGGTATAACAAGCGTCAGATATGGGAAGCCCGTAATCAGGTGGTTGCCGAAAATCAACGCGAAGGCAAAAAAGTGGAAACCGAACAAATGTTCTGGGATCAAAAAGAAGAACGCATTTACTCCGATAAATTCACAAGGGTTACCAATGCCGATGGCGTTTTTGTCGGTGAAAACGGCTTTGACGCCCGGCAAGACCTTTCGAGTTTCAGGATGAACGGATACAGCGGAAAAATTAACATAACCGAAGAAACAGCCCCATAACACATTCATGGATCAGATACTTGTCATACTCATTACCCTGCTCCTGGCTGCCTTCTTTGCAGGCATGGAAATTGCCTTTCTGGCATCCAATAAACTCAGGCTCGAACTCGACCGGAAACAGGGATTGTTTTCCTCGCGGTTCATCAGCGTTTTCCAGGCAAGATCAGGACAATACATAGCCACCATCCAACTGGGCAACAATATTGCCATTGTCATTTACGGACTCTATATGGCACGCTGGCTCGACCCCCTCATCAGCCACTATATTGTTTCAGATACCGGCGTAATGATCATACAAACCTTTATCTCAACCTTTATCGTGTTGTTGCTGGCCGAATTCCTTCCCAAGGCCCTGGTGAGGATCAACCCCAACCTTGCACTTACGGTTATGTCGTTCCCCCTCATGATCATCTTTATTGTACTTTATCCTGTAAGCATAGTGGTTCACCGGCTTTCAAACCTTATTCTCAAAAGCATCATCCGGTCCGATTCTGTGGCAAAATACGATCAGGTGGTCTTTGGTAAAGTTGACCTGAACAACCTCATCGACGAAAGCATTGAAACAACCGGATCTAAAGCAAGTGAAGAACAGGACGAATTCAAGCTTTTTCAGAATGCGCTCGACTTTTCGAATGTAAGGATCAGGGATTGCATGATTCCCCGAACTGAAATTGTGGCCATAAACATTGCCGACCCGGTTGACGAACTAAGGCAGAAATACATCGACAGCGGTTTTTCCAAAATTCTGGTCTTTGAAAACAACATGGACAATATGGTGGGTTATGTCACTTCCAAGTCACTTTTTAAAAATCCCCCGAATATTAAATCGGCCATGCTCAACATATCGTATATCCCTGAAACCATGGCCGCCAGTAAACTGCTTAAGAAATTTATTCAGGAGCACCGCAGTATGGCAGTGGTAGTGGACGAATTCGGGGGTATTTCCGGTATCGTAACCATCGAGGACATTATGGAGGAAATATTCGGTGAAATAGACGACGAACACGATATTGATGAATTCATCGAGAAAAACCCAGAAGCGGGTTTTTATATATTTTCGGGCCGGCTGGAAATTGATTACCTGAACGAAAAATACAGCCTGGGTATACCCGAATCGGAGGAATACGACACATTGGCGGGTTTCATCATCTACCAGCACCAGAATATCCCCAAGGTGAACGATAAGATCATTACCGAAGCGTTTGAAATAAGAATTCTTAAAGTAACCCGGACCCGTATCGAACTGGTAAGCCTTAAAACCACCGGTGGGCAGAAACCCGCATAACCCCACGGCTTCCTCCTAATTTTTATCATCCATGCTTTTGAAATAAGATTAATTGCTATATTCGTACCCAATTTTTTAGCATACCTAAACAGAGTTTTCAGATGGCAATTTTAGAAAAACTGAGAGTAAGAGCCGGCCTGCTGCTGGCCATTGTAATAGGACTGGCTTTGCTGGCATTTGTGCTAAGCGATTTCCTCGATTCGGGCGGATCACTCTTTACCCGTTCGAAGTACGAAATTGCAGAAGTATCGGGCAAATCCATTCCTGTGAACGAATACGAGATCAAGGTCAAGGAACTTGAGGAAATTCAGAAACTACAGAGCGGTCAGATGAGCCTTGATGAGGCTACCATGGATCAGATCCGGAACGTTACCTGGGAAAACATGATCCAGGATCTGCTGCTCGAAAAACAATATGAAAAGCTGGGTATTGACGTAAGTGACGATGAGTTGCAGGATATCATTATGGGATCGAACCCTCACCCCGCCATTGCGCCGAGCTTTACCGATCCCCAAACCGGTATTTTTAGCCGTCAGGCATTCAGTGATTTCATACAGCGCGTCCATGCCGATGAAGTTGCTCCTACCGACAAAAAACGCTATCTGTTCATCGAAAATGAAATTTACCGGCAGCGTAAAAATGAAAAGTACCTGAACCTGATCCGCAAAGGGTTGTACGCCACAAAATTCGAAGCGACCCGCCAGCAGGACGAAAACGCACGCACTGCCGACGTAAACTTTATTGTTCAGCACTTCAACACTATTTCCGATTCAGCCATTAAGGTTACCGAGCAGGATATTACAAAGTACTATAACGAAAACAAAAAGCAATTCAACCAAACTGAATCGCGGGATATTCGTTATGTGTTCTTTGACATTGTTCCTTCGCAGGCCGATTACAAAGCCGCCGAGCAGTGGATAAAAGATATACAGACCGACTTTGAGGCTGCCGAAGACATCAAACAATTTGTCACCCTCGAATCCGATGAGCCCTACGATGAGAAAAACTACAACGAAGGGGAACTCCCTGACACCCTCAACAGGTTGCTTTTCAACGCCCCGGTTGGTACAACCTACGGACCTTATTTCGAAGACAATGCATATCGCATTTCGCGCCTGGCAGCCATAAACTACCTGCCCGATTCGGTCAAAGCCCGTCATATTCTGCTACAAGCTACCCAGCAAAATGCACAGGCATTGTTTACCATGGCCGACAGCCTTGTAAAAATGATTAAGGGAGGAGCTGACTTTGGTGTTCTTGCCATGACTTATTCGTCCGATGGTTCGGCACAAAACGGAGGTGACCTCGGATGGTTCAAGGAAAATGAAATGGTAAAGCCTTTTAACGACAGCTGTTTTTATGGCAAAAAAGGCGACTTGAAAATTGCGCCAACCCAGTACGGCATTCATGTGATAGAAATTCTCGATCAATCGAGGCCCTCCAAACAGGTTCAGGTTGGTACACTTGTGAAACAGGTGTTACCCAGTGAAGAAACCGATCATCAGTTTTACATGAAAGCCAACGAATTTGCCGGCAAGAACGATACTTACGAAAGCTTTGTCAAAGCGGTGGAAACCGAAAACCTTACCGCCAACTTCCGCTCGGCCAATAACCTGGCACCTATGGACAAAAGGGTGAACGATTTCGAATCGGCCCGCCAGCTGGTAAGTTGGGCCTATAAAGCCGAAGAAAAAGAAGTATCCAGTGTGTATAAATTCGACAACCACTATGTTGTAGCAACGCTCGAAAAGATCAGAGAAGAGGGTCCCGCACCGCTTGAAGATATAAGGGCAGAACTGGAAGTAAAGGTCAGACAGCTGAAAAAAGCTGAAATAATTGTTGCCAAAATCAATGAGAAAAAGGCTTCAGCCACTACCATCGAGGCCCTTGCAAACGAACTTGGCATGCAGGTACAACCGGTCAGCGGTCTAAGGTTTTCATCTTCGTCGCTGGGTAATGCCGGTATTGAACCCAAGGTGGTTGCTGCTGCCCTTGCACTCGAAAAAGGCGTGCTTTCCGATCCTGTGGTAGGCGAAAATGGCGTTTATGTGCTTAACGTGAGCAACATTACAGCTCCTGAAGCGCAAACCGAAGACCAGCTTAACCTTTCGCGGAACTACGTGGAACGTAATTTTGCAGCCCGCGCCAACTATTATGCATTCGATGCCCTTAAGAAACTGGCTGAAGTAAAAGATAACCGCAGGATGTTTTATTAGCCTCGCGATAATACACTGAAAAACCTGGCTTCAAAAAAAAAAACACCCTTCAAGCGGTCTTAGACCCCTGAAGGGTGTTTTTTTGTGGATATCTTACAAACTAAAAACCTGTTCAGCCATTGTTTCCCTCGAGCATACTTTTTGCTTTGAGCAGGCTTCGCACCGGCACCAGGTAATCTACAAATTCCTTATAGCTCATATCCTTAAGGTATATTGCCCCATAGCTCCTGCGAAGCATGGGATTGGCACTCTCGTAAAAAAACTCGGCACCAAGCATGTCAATCAGGTTATTGTGCTGTGCCACCCAAATTTTCTGGGCCAGTTCACTAAAGGTACCGTCGAGTTCAAACGAAGGGAACGATGCCGACTTCTGACTGAGGAAGCAACTGTTGAACATGTTGTGCAACACCGCAAATGAGTTAAGTGATACCGGCACTATTTTGTTGACTTCGTGAATCTGGTAACGCGACCAGATATTACGGTATCCCCAGATGCGAAGATCCATTTTCTGGTGTTCTGAAGCATATTTATCAATAGCATCTGCCAGGGCAATCAGGGTTTTGTAATGGGTGTCCGGACCGCTTCCCTCGGGATCAAGCGCCAGCGTAACAATGGTGGGTTTGATCTGCTCAAGAAGCTTTACAATAGGTTTTACATCGGCATCATAATTCGGATACTCGGGGAAGATGTTAGCCGAATAGAAAGGAAGCCTTAAATGCGACACATGGTCCATGTCGATGCCAAAATAGGCCCATACGAGTTCAGCCTCGTACTCCCGCAGCCATCCCTTGATAAGGTGGAAAACAGGAGCCTCGGAACGGCCTGGTTCAATCGCCCTTAGGTCGGTGATAAGGTTGGCCACAAATTCGGCAAGCTTATTGAAATCGGTTGTTTTTAAATGGTTCAGAAAAAGCCGGGTCAGCCTTCTGCTCAGGTTAAAGCGTTGCAACTCCTCATCCTGCATAGCTATGCCATTCAAATAACCGGTAATATCGTCCTGTGCATTGCCATAGTC
>JAFGVG010000052.1 GCA_016938095.1 Bacteroidales bacterium | reverse complement strand
TGAAGTCGTACCTGCGCTGTGACCTTTTTGGTCAGCAGTTGAAAGTGCTCGAACCCGACTGGGTGATTGTGTCAATTGGCACCAACGAAGGAAACACACGATCGTTTAACGGCGAAGCTTACCGTAAGGCTTATGTCCAGTTTATTGATTCCATAAAAAAAGCCGCACCGGGGGCTGCCATCCTGCTGACTGTGCCAAACGACAGCTATCTGTTTAAACGTTACGTGAACCATAATACCGCGTGCATCCGGGAAATTATATACGATATTGCCCGTGCAACAGGTTGTGGCGTATACGATTTTTATACGGTTATGGGCGGCCTCAACTCAGCCACTGCCTGGTACAACAGCGGCCTCATGAGCAAAGACCATATTCACTTTAATAAACCCGGCTACCTGCTGAAAGGCGATTTATTCTTTTCGGCCTTTCTCAGCAGTTGGGGCGAACACCTGCAACACCCGCTTACCCCTGTTCAAACCCCAAAACCCATTCCCCTCTCGCACACAACGGGAATACCGCGGCAGTTGCAGCAGCAATAATCAGCAATTAAACATAGAAGAACCAAGAGCCAAGAGCCAAGAACCAAGAACCAAGACAAGCGGCAGTGGCAGTAGCAGTGGCAGTCAAATCCCTAATCCCCCATACCCAACACACACACATCCAGTATCCAGCATCCAGCATCCAGTAACCAGCACCTAGTAACCAGCACCCAGCAAACCAGAAACCATCACCCATGATTGACCAGCTTAAGCAAATCTTTCTTTTCAATTCCGAAACACCGCTTATTTTCACACGGCTGTATTTCTGGGGATTTTTCCTGGTGGTAATGGTTTTCTTTTCGCTGGTGTACAAGCGTAAACCCATGCGGAACGTTTATTTATGGCTGGTATCCATGTTTTTTTACTATAAAACGGGAGGCCTTTTCCTGATCCTGTTGTTCTTTGTCATTGTAATTGATTTCTTCATAGGACTGGCCATCTACCACGCCCGGTTGAAAAACGCCAAAACGGCATGGCTTACCCTTAGCCTGACCATAACCCTTTCGGTGCTGGCCTTTTTCAAATACGACCTGTTTTTTACCGAAACCATCAACACCCTGCTGGGCACAAACTTCGAAGTCATTAACCATGGTGCTGCCTGGTCGAACCTGTTGCTGGGCACCCATTTCGATATCGGTAAACTGCTCCCCCCGGTGGGCATATCGTTCTTCGTTTTTCAAACCATGAGTTACATCATTGACGTGTATCGCGGAGACCTGAAACCGGTAACACGCCTGGCCGACTACGGCTTTTTTGTTTCATTCTTTCCCCAGTTGGTGGCAGGACCCATTGTACGCGCCTCACAATTTATTCCCCAGCTTTACAAGGATTTTTCGTTATCGCGCGAAGAATTTGGCATGGCCATTTTCATGATCCTCAGGGGACTGGTGAAAAAATTGTTTATCGGCGACTTCATTGCCCTGAACCTCATCGACAGGGTTTTTGCCAACCCGGTATCGTATACCGGTTTCGAAAACCTGATGGGACTCTATGGCTATTCCCTGCAGGTTTACTGCGACTTCTCGGGTTATACCGATATGGCCATTGGCTTGGCGCTGCTCATGGGTTTTCACCTGCCCGAAAACTTCAACTCACCCTATAAGGCCAAAAGCTGCGGCGAGTTCTGGAAACGCTGGCACATATCGCTTTCAACCTGGCTCAAGGATTACCTGTACATTCCCATGGGCGGTAACCGGGGTGCCTCACCTTTCACCTACATCAGCCTTTCGGTGTTACTGATTGTGGTTGTGCTCCTTTCGGGCAAACTATACCTGGCCCCGGTTTTTGCAGGCATCATGCTTTTCACGGGCATCCTCATGAAACTTTTTCCGGCATTCAGGCTTAACATCAGCACCAATATCAACCTGATGATGACCATGCTGATCGGCGGCCTGTGGCACGGCGCCAGCTGGATGTTCATCATATGGGGCGGGCTGAACGGACTGGGGGTGGTAGTGTATAAGCTCTGGCGTAAAATCAGTCCCTGGGAACAATCGAATCATTGGGCAGCCACCTTTTGGAAGATATTCATCACCTTCAACTTCATCACCTTCACCCGTATCTGGTTCCGGGGCGAATCCATGCAGGGTACGGTTGACCTGATGAATCAGGTAGCCCATAATTTCGGATGGGCACAGGTACCGGCCATGCTGTTATCGTACTGGAAAGTATTTGCCATTATGGCATTGGGATATGTATTACACTGGCTTTCCTATGCTTTCAAAAACAAATGGATGAACCGCTTTATTGCAGCCCCGCTGTACGCCAAAATAATCATCAGCGCTGTGGTGGTTTTTGTGGTATACCAATCCTTATCGGCAGGCCTGCAACCCTTTATTTATTTTCAGTTCTGAGAGCATGCTGCTGCTCTTTTCTTTTTAACAACAACCTGTTCTCACCAAAATGCTGTACAACATCAAAGGTTGGTTCAAGCATTTGATAATCCTCTTCAAAAATGTAGTAATACTCGGCCCTGGTATGCATATCAACACTTTCATCGTAATCTTCGAGCTTTAACCAGGGAACCTTTCCGGTGAAAACATAATAATTGAAAGAATGATAGAGGTAATAATAGGCCTCAAAAGTAACAGGTTCCGTATCACTGTCACTTCTCAGATAGTTCAGCACTTCGAACGTATTTACGCTCTGCCAGGCGTCTCTCACCCAATTGATCCGGAAACGATCGGCTACATGAAACACGCATATAAACGCAATTGCCATGGCCAGCATGCTGTTTAAAACCTTATGGCGTAGCGGCAAAACAATACCCGCAAAGCTTACTGCCACTGCAATGAACATAGGATAAAAAAACAAGGCTGTCCTTCCGTGCAAATTTGGGGTTTTCAGCAGCCAGCATTGCAACAGGTTAATAAAAACTGTCATCAGCAGCACTATGGTTGTTGTAAAAACAGGCTGTTTCACAACCGAAAGGTCAAAATGCGATCGAATCAGGCGCACACCAATATAACCGAGATTAAATACAATGACCAAAAAAACCAACCAGGTAAGCGTGTGTGTATCCGGAATCAGGTTGGAATTGCTGCGTGAAAAATCAATCACCGGTAATAATGTTTCCTTGTAAAACCCGTTTGATGTCCAATATTGAAATTCACCGGCACGGTTCATTTTAATAACAGGATTGGCAATTAACGCCACGTAAAAAACCGTTATAAAGGCAATCATTCCCCATTGCTTAACGATCTCCTGCCATACGTGTTTTCCGGTAACGAAAAAATAAAACAAAACCAACATTGTTACCGCTACCCATCCTGTCAACACAGTAAAATTGGCGTAGGCAGCCAACATGGCCAGAATTAAAGCTGCCCAGGCATGCCTGTTATTTGCATGCAGGTAAGCAGTTACCAAATAACTTATTGACAATGTGATCAAAGCGCTTGACATGCCGTAACCCCTGCACAGGCCAAAAAAATCGAGCAAATAAGGATTCGCCATGAACAACAATGCTGCAGGAATAAAAAATATGGAATCGGCTTTTAGCATGGCCTTATTGATCCGGAAAATGCCAATGCCATAAACCAAAAAGAACAGTATGTTTGGTAGGCGTATGATTATTTGTTCATTGCCGAAAAAATTGACCAACAACTTGGTAAGCAATGTATTTAAAATATGGTTATTGGGGTAATGGTTGGTGTACATAATAATATCCCATAGGCTGTACTGGATAAAGTTGACAGCCGTAATGGATTCATCCGTTACCACCGGAAGTTTTATGGCTTTATAGAGTAATAGAACGAAAAATGCCGCCAGGATAATGATGAAAGCGTATAAATTGAATTTTCTCATGGTAAAACGGCTATATGGAAGATTGGCAAGTTCAAAATAAATGTAACTCATTTCTCCGGGTTTTTTGTATAGCATACCAACTATGCTGATATTTGTCTATATTTATTTTTTTGTAAGCTGAATACGATTTAAAAAGCCGGTTATGTCGGATCATCCGCAAATTAGCGTCATTATTCCTCTTTTTAACGAAGAAGAAAATTTAGAAGTACTCATTAATGCGTTGATCAAGGTTCTTCAACTGATGAACCAATCCTGCGAAATCATTATGGTAGACGATGGCAGTCGCGACCATTCGTTTGAGGTAGTTAAACAACTTGCTGAACAGGATAAACGCGTGCGGGGTTTCTCTCTGTCGCGTAATTTCGGACACCAGGTGGCATTGCTGGCCGGACTGCAACAGGCACGCGGCAATATTATCATTACCATGGACGCCGATCTGCAACACCCGCCGGAAATCATTCCACAGCTTATAGAAGCCTTTCAGAAAGGATACGAAATTGTCAATACCCGGCGGATCGATGGTAAAGAAACCGGGCAATTTAAAAAATTCACTTCAAAACAGTTTTACCGGTTAATCAATCACATAGCTGAGGTGAATATCCCCGAAGGGTCGTCGGACTTCCGGCTGATGAGCCGGAAAGCCCTGGATGCCTTTCTGCAGTTTGGAGAACGTGACCGGTTTACACGCGGACTCGTAAGCTGGATGGGATTCCCGCAGACCATTGTTGATTATGAATGTCCCCCCCGTTTTGCAGGTAAATCAAAATATACCCTGCGCCGTATGCTGCATTTTGCGGCCGACGGCATAACGGCTTTCTCAGCCCGTCCCCTTCGGATTGCTTCCTACACAGGTCTTGTGGTGTTTTTCATTGGACTGGTGTATGCCGTTTATGCCATTGTCAAACATTTCAACGGCCAAACCATTCCCGGCTGGACCTCATTGTTGGTGACCGTTTTGCTTGTAGGTGGTATTCAACTGCTCAGCCTGGGCATCATAGGCGAATACCTGGCGCGTATCTTCCACGAGTCGAAATCGCGTCCGCTGTACTTCATTAAAGACCAGGTGAACTAATGCCAGGTAAATCACCAAACATAGCCGGTCTGATTTTAGTGTCAGCGCTTTCACTGGCAGTTTTAACCCTGTTTTATGGTAATCTTTTTGGAAAGCTAAACCAGGTAAGCTTTTCTGCGGGTGGCGACGGGCTGCAAAGTCTCGTCAACATGGAATACCATATCCGTTATGATACTACCTACATGCGTTGCAATTCCATGAATTATCCTTATGGCGAACATGTATTCTTTACCAATAACCAGCCCCTTATCAGCAACACCATTAAATTCGTATCACAAAACATAACCGATATATCGGGCTTCACCCTGGGCATCCTGAACTTCCTGATGTTGTTCTGTCTGGTGGTAACACCTATCCTGCTTTACCTGGTATTTTCACGGCTGGGCGTTGGTATGTTCGTTGCTGTTGTCGCCTCGCTGGCCATCACCTTTCTGAGTCCGCAAACCGACCGGCTGGGCGGGCACTTCAACCTGAGTTACCTATGCGCCATACCCTGGATGATGCTGTTATTGCTAAGTTTTTTCAGAAAGCCAACATTCTTGCTGTCAGTGCTGATTTTTCTGACCATGATGGCCGGCGCACTCACACACTTTTACTGGTATGGATTTTTTGCACTGCTACTCGTATTCCTTTACGGAACTTACTTGACAAACCCCAACCCGGTTTTCCGCAACAGGGCCACACTGATCATACACCTTGTTGTTCAGCTTGTATTGCCCTTTCTTATCCTGCAGGCATTTTATATCAGCGACCAGGTTACCGACCGGCCTTCGTACCCCTGGGGTTTTCTGTATTACCGGGCTTATCTCCAGAGCGTCTTCCTGCCACTCGGGAAACCTTACGGTCAGTTTCTACATGCCTTTGTTAACACCGGCCATATCGACTGGGAAGGGTATGCCTTTGTTGGAATGGTAGCTTTTACGGGTACCCTGCTCTTTGTGGCCCGCTTTGTTAACAACCTGGTGCGTAAGAATTTTAGCCGCTTATGGCAGGTAGTGTCCGATAAGAACCTGAACATCATGTTCTGGGCATCGTTAGCAGGGTTGTTGTATTCATTCGGACTGCCGTTTATCCTGGGCATGGAATGGCTGGTCGACCTCATTGGCCCTGTAAGGCAGATGCGCGGTATTGCACGGTTTGCCTGGGTGTTTTACTATGTCATGAACGTTGTTACCATTTACTGGCTGTGGAATTGGTGGAAAACCGGCAGGCATAAATGGGCAAAAGCTGCCGTTATCGCAGTTGCACTGCTGATATTATGCACCGATGCCTGGTACAATAGCCGAAACCGCGGTAAATGGCTCGAGAACCACATCCCGGCATTTACCGATCAACACCTGACCCAACCTGAAAATCAATGGATCAGGCGAATCAATATCAACAGGTACCAGGCATTTATACCCCTCCCGTATTTTCACATCGGATCGGAAAACATATGGATCGACGGGGGATGCGACATTGTAAAACAGAGTTTTATTACCATCAGGCAATCAGGACTGCCCTGCATGGGCGTTTTGCTTAGCCGCACCTCCCGCGGCCAGACGCTGGAGAACATAGCCCTGATGCTGGGTACCCATAACAAAGTTAATACAGAAAGATTTCCCTCTCAGAAACCGTTTTTGCTGATGGTGGCCAATTGCGATCTGCTGAATGATCACGAAAAACAGCTTATCCGGCATGCAACCCCTGTTGATTCATCCGGTAATTTCGACATTTACGAATTACCTTTCGGGGCTTTCCAGGCAATTGCCGATTCTATGGCCCATTCGGTTGAAAAAGCGTTTGATCAGCTAACCCTTTACAAACACCGGCAACTGTTATCCACCGATTCCATCCCGGCTTTCAGTTATTCCGATTACGACAGCCTTGAAAACGGAAATCATATGTTTGGCAGCGGATATTTCAGTGGTCGTGCCAAAATACCGAATGAACTGTTTAACGGAACCATACACCATGCCGACACAGGCAGGAACCTTATCTTATCATTCTGGCTGCACAATGTGTCGGGCGATCTATACCCAAGGACACGGGTAACCCTTGCCGAAGTTACGCCTGAGGGTATAACCATTAACACTGTTTCAAATCAGGTTTTTAAAAAAATAGCCGCCATTTCTGATAATAACGCCCTGGTAGAATTTTCTTACCGCTTAACCAACCCTGCCAACCGGATTATACTAACCCTTCAGAACAGCCAGCTGCGGAATAAGCCGCTAATGGCAGATGATTTGCTCATTCGTGCTGAGCATACCGATGTATACCGCGAAACCCCGGGTTGGTTATGGAAAAACAACCGGCATATCAGACTTACTGATCAATAGTCTCAACGGCTTTCTTCTTAAGGATAAGCAGCGGATAATCGTCCAGTACACATTCCCATTCAGCATGTTGCAGGTATGCTGCGACCCTCGCCCTGAACTCTTCTGCAGTTAAAGGATACGGATTATGATCCTTTAATAGTACCAACCACGTGGCATCATGCACAAAAGGAAAAACATGCACCTCACTGCGCTTTGCGTAATGTGGAATTATGGCTTGTGAGCCTGCAATTGCACCGTCGGAAGGTACAATTTCGTTGATTTGTCGCCTGATCTTTTGTACATCTAAATCCGACCGATAAAATGAACGTTGAAGCATATTCTCTTTGCTGCTTTCATACCAGATTGCCCTTCTTTCATCCAGCTTTTCCAGCGTAATTCCAAATGTTGAAATGCAGAGCAATGAAAAAAGTACCAGCCTGATCCAACGCTTTTTTATTCCCAACATGGCCAGAAATACAAAAACGGTAAGCACCGAAACTACTTCAATGGAATAAAACCCCAGCATTCCCCAGCGGACAAATGAATCGTTATACATTTTCTGCGCAATAATGGGAATAAAGGGAATCAGGTAAACCGGACGCCTAAAAAGCAAGGCCCCTCCCGATATCAGAAAAACGGTATAGAATTCGGTTTTAATCCGGTCGTATGCCGGATCGCCCAAATGATTAACAAACAACAAACGTATGGCCTCCAGGGGATTTCTTGCAACAAACAACAATGCTTCTGCGGGACTTTCGCCCAGGGCTGAATAGGCAAAACCCCAGTAAGGAAACTCAGGATCTTCGAAATGTGGTATAATTATGGCAAATAAAACGAAAAGGTAAATGATTGAGAACAATGCAAAACTTCCGGCAACCCATCGCGATGTTTTGTCTTTATAGGTTAGCAATAATGTTATGGATATAAAAATAAACCAGATGGGCATATTTTCCTTACAGAGTATCACAAAAAGGAATACCAGGCCAGACCATAGGAATTTACGGCTGTCGTATAGCAGCAGGAATAAGGGTACCATGGAGGCCCCAACAGTTGCTTCAATAAAGTCGGCAGACAATGCGCTGAAATGCCCCCAAATTAAATTGTAATGCAAAAAGGCGAGTACAGCAATCCAGAAATCGTTTGTTTTTCGTTTGATCAAAAGAAAAACGCAATATCCCCCGGCCACAATAAAGATATTCTGAATGATTAACAGGGAATACGTTCCGAAAATGCCGTTAAATAACCAGTACAACGGCGACAATAGTAAGAGTGTGAAACTTGGATGTACCTGGAAATAATTGTACAACGGAGGCTCAAAAACGGTGTTGCTGTTTATCCGCAGATGTGCAAAATCCCAGAATGCCTGGTTATAGAAACCATAATCGAATGCATAGGTTCTGAAAAAATAATGGTTCAGGGCTACCTGTAAGGTATAAACAAATGCAACAAGCACAACCAGGCCCCATATAATGATCTTTTCCTTTTTCACATGAATGTGTAACTGATCCATAAGTGGTGATATTGTTAAGGCGCTCTTTGCACCAGGGTATCTGCAGGCGCCCGACTTACAAACCTGAGTGAATAAACCGATTCTGCTGTTTCAGGAAGTTTTATTACCTCCGTAACCGCTAATTCACAGGGCGTTACGGATGTCTTCACCAATGATAAAATATCGTCCAGTTTTCCAGGGTTATCATCCGCTATGTATAAAGTAAAGGTTAATCCGGGGTTCATAAATGACACCGGATCTATTTCGTTTCTGCCTTCGTAAAATACCTTGCCCCACGGAAAATACATATAGGTTGCCGGATAAAGCTTTTTGACTCTTTCAGTTAAAAAATCAGCATGCCTGCCACTTACCTGGATTCCATAGGTAAGGGCATATTCCAGGGCAGAACAGCCATAATACGAAGGCGATACAATAAGGGGTTTTGCTTCAAGTGCAGGTTTTAACTGTTGCCAGGCTTTGTATTTTACGGTACTTACAGATTGCATGTGTTTTAGCTGTGCAGGTATGACGGGAACAATGTGAAGCATTATCACCAATGCTGTTATCCCCAGGAAAGCGTATATGATAGTGTTACCGGCCTGCTGAAAAACTAACCGGAGCGTTTCTACTGTCATTAAAATAACAAAAAGTGTCAGCAACAGCGATGGATTCATATAATGATAGGCAAAATGTTTGGATGCCATTAAATACTGTAAAACAACCAGCGCAATCAGGCCAAGATTCATTTGTAACTGCAGGGTGTTTTGGGGTTTTTTCTGTCCGCGCAACAGGTATAATAAGGTGGACAATGTGAGAAACACCAACGACCAGGCCAATATCGGTGTATGATTTAACAGCAATGACAGGTGATCTGAAAATTCGGTCCACTTAATAAAAC
>JAFGVG010000051.1 GCA_016938095.1 Bacteroidales bacterium | reverse complement strand
TTTACATCTTTACCGCAGGCGGCCAGCAGGTCACCACCAGCTGTAAATGCAAGTGCTTTGATGGCAAATCCGTTTTCGATGGATGCGGTGATGCTTCCGGTTTTCAAATCCCATACATACACCATTTTGTCGTCGCCCCCGGTGGCCATTAAACTGCCATCGGCATTAAAGGCCAACGCTTTCACGGGTGCTGTATGCTTTTTAAATACCTCAACAGGTATATCGGGTTGGCCGGTCAGCAACAGGGGACTTACTACCAATATCCCCATCATCAGCATCTTTCGCAGGTTATTAGCCGAGCAGTTCTTCATAAATGGTAAAGTTTTCTTCGTCAAAAGCAACAAAATTAACCTGTTTAAAATCGGGGTGTACGTCCAGCCATTCACTAACCGCTTCAACCGCCACCCGGCCTGCCTGTTGTTTCGGGTAGCCGTAAACCCCTGTTGAAATATTGGGAAATGCAATGGTTTTTAATTGATAATCGTGGGCCAGGTTGAGGCTTCCGTTATAACACGAGCGCAGCAGATGTTCCTCGCCACTATTGCCACCATGCCATACAGGTCCTACCGTATGAATCACGAATCGTGCTGGCAGGTTATAACCCCTGGTGATTTTTGCCTCACCGGTGTTGCAACCATTCAGCTGACGGCATTCTGCGAGAAGACCCGGACCGGCAGCCCGGTGAATGGCACCATCCACGCCCCCGCCGCCCAGCAGGGAATTATTGGCGGCATTGACAATGGCATCCACATCGAGGGTTGTGATATCGCCTCTGATGAGCGCTATCCGTTTTGTTTTCATTCATTATCGTATTACAGCACCCAATTCTTTTGTGCAGGCATCAATGATCTTTTTCATGATCCGGTCGATGCGCTCATCCGTAAGGGTAGTCTGTTCGTCCTGTAAAATAAAACATACCGCGTAGGATTTCTTTCCGGCTCCCACCTGCTCTCCCTGGTAAATATCAAACAGGTCAATCCTTTTCAGCAGCTTATTTTCGGTGAGAAATGCCAGTTCCCTGATGCTTTCGAATGCCAGTGAATCGTCAAGCAACAACGAAAGGTCGCGCCGTACCTCGGGAAATTTAGGAAGCTCCGCATAGGTAACGCGGTGGTCACCCCTCACCTTCATGAGGTTTTCCCAATAGAGTTGTGCATAAAAAACATCGGCTTTTATGTCGAAGGCCTTCAGTACCGAGGGTTTTACCATGCACAATTCTGCAAAAGGCTTGTTATTCATATAATAAGTCAGCCCTCCGGCATAGAGGTCCTTTTTACCATCGAGTGGCTTTACTTCGGCCTTGTTTAATGAAATACCCAGCCGGGCCAGTCCGTTTTGAAGATGGCCTTTCAGCTCGTAAAAACCCTTACTATCACCCGATGAAACCCAACTGGGATCGTGTTTTTTGCCGGTGAGCCATAAGGCAGCAAAAAAGCTTTCGGAGTATTTATGAAGCGGCTGCTGCGCACCTTTACCGGAATCGAAGTAATAGCAGTTGCCTAACTCAAAGAGTCTTAGGTTCGGCCGTTGCCTGTTCATGTTGTGCTGAATGGTTTCAAGTCCGCCAAAAAGTAACGTCTGACGCATTACATTCAGTTCATTGCTCAACGGGTTGATGATCCGCACCAATCGATCTGGTGGAAAGGTATCCAGCTGGTCGTAATATGCCGAGCAGGAAAGTGAGTTATTCATGATCTCAGAGAAGCCGTTACTGCTGTAGAACTCCGAAATCATTTCGGTCAGTTTCTCTTTGTCGGGCCTTGGCGAATAGGAAAGACTCGAATGCAGTGTCCCCGAAAGTTCCACATTGTTGTATCCATAAATGCGCAATATTTCCTCAATGATATCCGCTTCGCGGGTAACATCAACACGGTAGAGGGGAGCGCGGAGATCAAACCCTTCCGGGTCTTCGCCGGTAATGACAAAGTCAAGCGAAAGCAATATCGTTCTGATCAGGCTCCTTTCGATTTTTTTACCTATCAGCTTGTCGGCCTGGGCATAGTTGAGCCTGATGTCGACCGGTTTTAACGGCTCGGGGTAAATATCCACCACCGGCGAGGATATGGTGCCTCCGGCAATTTCCTTTACCAGCAATGCACAACGTTTGAGGGCCACCAGGGTATTTTCAGGATCCACGCCACGCTCAAACCTGAATGAAGCATCGGTATTGAGGCCATGCCGTTTAGAGGTCTGCCGCACTGAGACCGGATTAAAATATGCACTTTCGATAAATATGTTGCGGGTATTTGCTGTCACCCCTGAATGTAACCCGCCAAATACGCCGCCAATGGCAACAGGGCGTTTGTTGTCGCATATCATCAGGTCGTCGGCCGACAACTTCCTTTCCACGCCATCAAGCGTTACAAAGGGTGTTCCCTCCGGCAGGTTTTTTACAATTATCTTTTTGCCGTTTAATTCATCGGCATCAAAGGCATGCAAGGGCTGCCCAAGCTCATGCAGCACAAAATTGGTAATGTCAACAACATTGTTAACCGGATTCATGCCTATTGACAGAAGCCTTTCCTGCAGCCATTTCGGAGAAGGCTCAACCGTAACACCCGAAACCGTTACACCGGCATAGCGGGGACAAGCACGGGGATTTTCGATGACAACCTCCACAGGATACGATTGATTTTCGATAGCGAAGACAGAAATATCAGGTTTTTTAAGGTGAACCGAAATTTCTTTTCCCAGGTATGCAGCAAGGTCTCTGGCAACACCAAAATGCGAAGCGCTGTCGATACGGTTTGGCGTCAGACCTATAACAAACATGGTTTCAGCCTCAACATTAAAGTACTTTTCAGCCGCCATACCAATGGGAGCTTCACCGGGCAACACCATAATGCCATCGTGACTACTGCCGATTCCAATTTCGTCCTCGGCACAGATCATCCCTTCGGACAATACACCGCGCAGTTTAGCCTTCTTTATTTTAAAGCTTTCATCACCCTTGTATACAGTGGTACCTTCTGTGGCCACCACAACATGTTGACCTGCAGCTACATTGGGTGCTCCGCACACAATACTGAGCAGGCTTTCACCGCCGGTATCCACGGTTGTTACCGATAGCTTATCTGCATCGGGATGCTTTTCACAGGTTTTGACCTCACCTATTACAAAGCCTTTCAGCCCTCCCTTTATTTTTTCAACTGATTCAACACTTTCCACTTCGAGTCCGATGCTGGTAAGTACACGGGCTACTTCTGCAACGCTCAGATCGATATCGATATATTGCTTTAGCCAACTGTATGAAATATTCATGGATTAGTAATTAAAAAAACAAAAATAATCATTTTTGTGTGCACCGCTTCATTCCCTCATCACTTCATCGCTTCATCGCTAAAAATAATATCTTTGTGTTTTTATTCTTTTCTCATGTCTGAAATTCAGCATAAGCCACTGATACTGGTAACCAACGACGATGGTGTGGAAGCTCCGGGGCTGAAAGCCCTTATCGAAAGTGTCAGCTCACTCGGAAAACTGGTGGTGGTTGCGCCTGCCGAGCCCCAGTCGGGTATGTCGCATGCCATTACGGTAAAGGTACCGCTCAGGGTAAGCAAAATGGTTGATAAAGAAGATCTTACCATTTACCGCTGTTACGGTACGCCGGTAGATTGTGTGAAAATGGCCCTCAACCAGCTTCTTCCGCAAAAGCCCGATCTACTGTTGTCGGGAATCAACCACGGTTCCAATGCATCCGCCAGTGTTTTCTATTCAGGCACCATGGGTGCGGCACTTGAAGGAAGCATCAACGATATTGTTTCAATAGGTTATTCGTTGCTCAATCACGATCACCATGCCGACTTCACCACTGCAGGTCATTATGCACGGACCATTACCCAAAAGGTACTGCAGCAAGGTTTTGGCAAGGTCACATGTCTCAACGTAAACATACCCGATATAGCGCTCCACCAGGTTGCCGGTGTGAAAATATGCCGGCAAAACAAGGGCTTCTGGCGCGAAGAATTCGACAAACGCACCGATCCAACGGGGAAACATTACTACTGGCTGACAGGTACTTTTCACAACACCGAACCCGATGCCACCGACACCGATGAATGGGCGCTCCGCAACAATTACGTTTCAATTGTGCCCCTTAACACCGATCTTACCTGTTACAACACCCTGGAAACGCTCCGTAAATGGCACTTCTAATAACATGAAAAAGATATCCATACAAAAATTCAATACATTGCTTACAGGGGTGATTATGGCCACCCTGCTGCCCGTGATCATTTACTTTGTGATGTATTTTGCCAAAGTGCAAAACGTACACCATACTTTGTTTTCAAACCACCTGGTGGCCGGTAATATCCTTCCTGTGCTCCTCAGCCATTGCGTACTGCCAAACCTGGTGCTTTTTTTTATCTTCAACAGTTTCGACTGGATGAGGGCTGCCAAGGGAGTAATGGTCACCACCGTGGTACTGACTGCCCTGATATTTCTGGTTAAGTTGATTTTTAGCGTGATATGAAATACTATCTGATTGCAGGCGAAGCTTCGGGTGATTTACACGCATCCAACCTCATCAGGGCGTTGAAAAAAAACGATCCTGAAGCGGAATTTCGTTGTTTCGGAGGCGACCTCATGCGCGATGCCGGTGCAACGGTTCACATACATTACCGCGAAATGGCCATGATGGGCCTTGTTGAGGTAATCAGCAAATATGGGGTTATCCGCCGAAACCGCGAAAAATGCCGGAACGATATCCTCAATTGGCGCCCCGACGTCCTGATACTGGTTGACTACTCCGGATTTAACCTGCCTATGGCTCGTTTTGCAGCCCAGCATCAGATAAGGGTTATATATTATATTTCGCCAAAGCTATGGGCCTGGGCGAAATGGCGGGTTAAAACCGTCAGGCAGTATGTCGAAAAAATGTTTGTTTTACTGCCTTTTGAAGTCGATTTTTACGCGCAGAAAGGTGTGAAAGCCGAATATTACGGAAATCCGGTACTTGACAGTGTAACAGCATTCGAAAATGCTTATAGCGGCATTGAAGACTTTTCAGCCAAAAACAACCTGCCCGCAAAGCCCATTATTGCTCTGCTTGCCGGAAGCCGTAAACAGGAAATCAGCGCCTTGTTGCCCGAAATGCTGGCGGTGATACCCTCCTATCCCCAATACCATTTTGTGGTTGCCGGAGCACCTTCAATCGACCCCGCATATTATGAGCAGTTCACAAGCGGACACGATGTGTCGGCTGTTTACGCTCAAACCTACGAACTGCTTAAAAATGCTGCGGCAGCTGTTGTTACCTCGGGAACGGCAACACTCGAAACGGCGTTGTTAAAGGTACCACAGGTTGTGGTATACAAAACCAACCCGGTTACCTTGTTTATCGGCAGGTTTTTTGTACGGGTGCGCTTCTTCTCACTGGTTAACCTCATACTAAACAGCGAAGCCATCAAAGAACTGCTTCAGTACAACCTGGCTGATGATATTAACTCCGAACTGAACCTGATTTTAAACGATATGGCATACCGAAACAAAATGCTTACCGCATACGAAAAATTGCAAACCATACTCGGAAATGCCGGTGTTGCCGAAAGGGTAGCCAACCGCATTACCCAAATCGTTCAACCCTAACCCCTTTGAAATGCCCTACCTCAGAATTTCCGGTATTTTCCTTTTTTCGTTGCTCCTGACCCTGCTGTCTTCAGCCACCGATATCAGCATAGGTTTGTTTTACCGTTACAACATCGAATCGATGGTGTTTTCGATGGTGGAAGGAGAGTATCTATTATCGGGCGACGGTAACCGGATTGCTGTGGTGCGCAAAGGCACCATGTTTCACATTTCATGTACCGATGCAGGCTTGGTGGTTCACGATACCGCACATGACTATGGTACTTTTAACGAACTGGAATTCAAGGGTATCTCGTCAAACAATATTTTCCAGGTAAAACCGGTTTTCCCTTCGCTCCGGCCAAAAGAATCGGAAGGCGACCTGCGGCTTACCATGCCCCAGGGTAGGTTGCGCATTGTCAATACCCTGAACCTGGAAAAGTACCTGCCCGGAACTGTTGAATCGGAAGGCGGAGCCAATGCCCATCCCGAATACTATAAAGCACAGGCTGTGATTGCAAGAACTTTTGCCCTGAAAAATTACCACCGCCATGCACACGAAGGGTTTAACCTGTGCGACGATGTGCATTGCCAGGCATACAACGGGAAGAGCAGGTTTAACAAACAAATCTACAAGTCGACCCGGTTAACCGAAGGGGAATACCTTGCCGGCCCGGACGGAAAACCGGTTGTTACCCCCTATCACGCCAGTTGCGGAGGCATCACCGCCAGAGCGTCCGATGTCTGGAACAACGACCTGCCATACCTGAAACCGGTGAAAGATCCGTTTTGTAATCATTCGGCCCACCTCAACTGGAAAAAAACGATTTCCCTGGCAGAATGGAATGCTTACCTGGGAAAAAAAGGTTTTATAGGAAACCCTGCTGCATTGTACACGGTATCGGACCCGGGACGCAGAAAACACCTCGACCCCGAAACGCGTAAATTAACCATGACAGCCATACGCAACGATTTCGGTCTGAAATCATCCTGGTTTTATATAAAGGCTGATGCGCATGAGGTAAGCTTTTACGGGCATGGATACGGACACGGGCTCGGACTTTGCCAGGAAGGAGCAATGGAAATGGCCCGGATGGGTTATACCTATGTGGATATTCTGATGTTTTATTTTTCAAATCTGAAGCTCATTAAACCATGATTTCAGTTGATCAGCTAAGTGTTTCCTTTGGCGGTACATTCTTGTTCAGCAATATATCGTTTGTTGTCAACAGCAGGGACAAAATTGGCCTGGTGGGCCGTAACGGTGCCGGCAAAACCACACTGCTGAAAGTATTTATGGGCATGCAGCCCCCAGACGAAGGCAGGGTGATGGTACCTGCTGGTATCAGGCTCGGATACCTACCGCAGCAAATGGTGATAATCGACGATAAAACACTCATTGAAGAAGCCGGCAGTGCATTCGATGAAATTCTGTTACTTGAAAACGAAGTAAAGGAGCTCACCCACCAGGTAACAGTCCGCACTGACTATGAATCGGCTGAATACAGTGACCTGCTGGAGCAATTATCGGAAAAAACCGAAAGATTTCATATGCTCGAAGGCAGCAACCGCAGCCAGAAAATTGAACAGGTGCTCACCGGTCTTGGTTTTACAAGGAATGATTTTAACCGGCATACCCGCGAATTCAGCGGAGGGTGGCGGATGCGGATCGAACTGGCCAAGATACTGCTTAAATCGCCCGATGTTGTCTTACTCGATGAGCCAACCAACCACCTCGACATCGATTCGATTCAATGGCTCGAGGAATTCCTGCACCAATACCACGGTGCGGTATTGCTTATTTCGCACGACCGTGTCTTTCTCGACCGGGTGACCAACCGCACGGTTGAAATATCGCTGGGCAAGCTATACGACTACAAGGTGTCTTATTCAAAATATGTTGAACTGCGCAAGGAACGACGTGAACAACAAACTGCGGCCTATAAAAACCAGCAAAAGCTCATCAGCGACACACGTGATTTCATTGAGCGTTTCCGCTACAAACCAACCAAATCGGTTCAGGTACAATCGCGTATCAAAATGCTGGAAAAACTCGACATCATTGAAATTGACGAGGAAGATACTTCAGCCATCCACATTAAGTTTCCGCCTTCTCCACGCTCGGGTAGTGTGCCACTTGAGATCCGTAGTTTATCCATGAGCTACGGACACCATAAAGTGCTCAACAGTGTGGACCTCACCATCCACCGCGGCGAAAAGGTTGCCTTTGTCGGCCGCAATGGCGAAGGAAAAACAACGCTTACAAAAATAATCATGGGCCACCTGCCTTATGAAGGCCAGCTAAAAACAGGACATAATGTTGAAATAGGTTACTTTGCCCAAAACCAGGATGAATTGCTCGATGGCAATAAAACAGTGCTGGACACGCTCGATGAGGTAGCTGTTGGCGATATCCGTACCAAAATAAGGGATATCCTGGGAGCCTTTCTTTTTGGTGGTGAAGTTGTGGATAAAAAGGTTAAGGTACTTTCGGGAGGTGAACGGTCGCGACTTGCCATGGCCCGTCTGTTGCTCGAACCCTGCAACCTGCTGATTATGGACGAACCCACCAACCACCTCGACATGCGTTCAAAAGACATCCTTAAAAAAGCCCTGCTGGCATACGATGGTACGCTGATAGTGGTGTCGCACGACCGTGAGTTTCTGGATGGCTTGGTCAATAAGGTGTTCGAATTCAGCCACAAAAAGATTAAAGAACACCTGGGGGGTATTTACGATTTCCTGAACCGTAAAAACATTTCTTCGCTCAAGGAACTGGAACGGAAGTCTGCGGTAACATCAACCCAGGACCCGGGTGAAGGATCGTCGAACAAGAAAGCCTTTTTCAATAAAAAGGAGCACGACCGCGAAGTGCGAAAGATCGAAACGCAGATTGAAAAAACGGAGTTGCTGATCAGTGATCTCGAAAAGGAAATAGCTTCCTTTGAGAAGACCATTGCGGATCCTTCGGCAGATGCCGAACGGATGAGCTCACCCGGATTTTACGACCGCTACAATTATTTACAGAATGAGTTGAAACAGCAGATGACTGCCTGGGAACAACTACAGATCGATCTCGAAACACTGAAAAGTAAAAGAAATTGAGTATTTTTACAAAAGTCTGCCAGATAAGAATGCATATGAAGAAAATCTGTTTAGGCCTGCTATGTTTGCTATTGTTGCCTTGGGGCTGTTTTACACCAAAAAAAACTGTAAAACCGTCGCCGGTAAACCTTTCGAAAATGTACAACCCCACTAACACGAGGCTTCATCCGGCATTTACGGTTTACCACCAGTCACCTGCAAGTTCCCAGCTCACCATCAAACTGTTTCCTTCAGAACTCTTATACACCGGTACCATTCAGCCCAATAAACTACTGGGGCTGGCGCGCATAAAATACGTCCTCACCGATATTACCGACACACAAAACCCGGTGGTGGCCGACACAGGGTCAGTTGAATACACCATCGCCCGCGAGGACGCCGATAAACGCTTTATTGCCCGGATGCCTCTTAAAGCCGAAATGGGGCGCAGGTACCAGCTTGCCGTGACCACTACCGACCTGGTGAGAAGAGACGAAACACTGACTTTCCTGAACATCGATAAAACTTCAATGCTATCCGAACAATCCTTCAGTTTGATGTATGCCGACGACAATGCGCCCATCTTCAGACCCTACGTTGTGGGCAGCAACACTTTCAAGCTCAATTACAGTTTTACAGGATACGATTCGGTTTACCTTTACTATTTTGGAAGAGATATCCCGCTGCCCCTACCTTCCTTCTCCATGGGACGCGAAAGAGAATTCCTCAACAGACCCGACAGCATATGGGTATTACCCCTCAGTAAGGTTATCCACTATCAACTTAATTACCCCGGAGTTTATCACTTCAGGCCCGATACCAACATAACTGCCGGGTTAACCGTTTACAACTTTGGCGAAAGCTACCCGAAGGTGCAGGAAGTGGATCAGCTTATCGAATCACTTGCTTACCTGACCACCACAACTGAATATGAATCGATAAAAAAGGCCACCAACCAAAAGCTGGCCCTAGATAATTTCTGGCTGGGAAAAGCCGGAAATATCGAAAAGGCCAGGGAATTGCTCAGGGTATATTATAACCGCGTGTATTTTGCCAATTATTATTTCACTTCGTTTAAGCCGGGCTGGAAAACCGACCGTGGCATGATCTTCATCGTATTTGGCCCGCCCCAGGCAGTAACTGTAACACCCACGCAGGAGCGATGGATATACTATAAAAACAATTTTACCACCACGGTTACATTTGTATTCGACCAGGTACCCAACGCCTTCACGCCAGACAACTATGCATTGCAACGTTCAGACAGCTATGATACCTATTGGCGGAATGCTGTTAATACCTGGCGAAGCGGCAACATTTACATGATCGAATAAAAGTTGACGTTTTACCGGCCACCCGGACCTGAGGGTCTGTAAACCTGATAAAAAAATATGAAAGCTAAGACCAGTATGATATTTGGCGTGCATCCGGTTGATGAGGCCATTAAAGCAGGAAAAACAATCGATAAGGTGTTGATAAAGCATGGCTTCCGAAACGAACAGGTTGCGGGCCTTTTTGCATTGCTCCGTGAAAACCAGATCCCCTACCAGTATGTGCCGGTGGAAAAGCTCAACCGGCTGACATCGAAAAACCACCAGGGAATCATTGCGTTGATTTCGGAAATCGAATACACCGACATCGATCTGTTTGTTCCGGGTTTGTTTGAGCAGGGCAAAGTGCCTGCTATTGTGGTGCTCGATGGCATCACCGACGTGCGAAACCTGGGCGCCATAGCCCGGAATGCCGCCTGTGCCGGTTTCGATGCCATGGTGATACCGTCCAAGGGTTCGGCCCAGATAAATGCCGATGCCATTAAAACTTCGGCCGGAGCGCTCAATGCACTGCCTGTTTGCAGGGTGAACAGCCTTACCGACACCATCAAGTACCTGAGTGATTGCGGACTCCGCATACTGGCAGCCACAGAAAAAGCCGAAGATGTTATTTTCAAAGCCGACCTGCAAGCGCCTGTTGCTATCATCATGGGTTCCGAGGATACCGGCATTGATCCCAGATTACTTAAAATGGCCGATCAACTGGTAAAAATTCCCATGATGGGGCCAATCCAATCGCTCAATGTGAGTGCAGCCGCTGCTGTGGTTTTTTTCGAAATGGTAAGACAACGGACAACTGCTGACCGGTAAGCAGTTGTCCGTTGCAATTCATTATAAGACGCTGAACAAACCCGCGGTTATAATCCGCCCTTGCTTTCATTGCGCTCGTATTCAACCGACCGGTCGATCCTGGCAATTTTGGCACCCCGGTTAAAGTTATAGGTAAGCGATATGTTAAACAGCTGTCCAACTTCTACGTGTCCTTCCCATGTTTCGCGGTATCCCGGTGTGGTGGTGATAACCTTCTGGTACATGAAGTTTTTGATAAAGGGATTATACATGACCTCCACGTTAAACTTATCGGAGAATTTTTTCTGTGCCCCGACAAGCATCAGAAAATCTCTGCGGAATTCGCGCTGGTAACTGATGCCCGGGCTTCCATAATTGGCAAAGAGGAATAAAGTATAGTCCTTGGGCAATGTAACAATATGACTGAAATTCAAGCGGTAGCTGACCATATCCTCCTGTTTATGACCGGCTATGTTTTCATCGGTCTTTATTACCAGGTTAAAAAGGGTAACATTGGCATTGAACCTCCACCGTTTAAGCACCTGGAATGCACCGTTCACGCCCAGGCCATATTCCATATTGCGGCCAACATTGTCCTGCGTGATGAGTGTAACCCCATCGGCAGTCACTGTTGTATTATCCTGTATGCCGTTGTTGGTGTACCTGAAATATACCTTTGGCGCCAGATAGTTGGCCTTGAAGTTTTTGGTATAGGTAAGTTCAAAACGGTTTTCAATGGCGGCATCAAGATCGGGGTTACCCCTGCGCAGGTGCAGCGAATCGGTCCATACATCAAAAGGATTGAGACTGCCTACCGAAGGCCTGAAAATCTGTTTGCGGTAAGAGAACTTCATGCTCTGATCCTTACCAAACGCCTGATTGAGGCTTACCTGGGGTAAAAGCACAACATAATCGGCATGAGCATCGGAATTGATTTCGAGCCACGAATACTCACCCCGCAGACCAGCCTGCCAGGAGAACTTTTTGACTTTCCCCGAGAGGTTGTAATAAGCCGTCTGCCTGGTTTCAACATAGGTGAATTCATCAGGATTTTCGTATAATACATCATCCAACATGTAGCTCGATGTAAAATCGTTGTTGGTCCATGAGCCATAGCTACGGAGACCTATTTCATTGCGGATGTTTTTCAGACTGAAACTCAAATCGAGCTTGATCTCACCATTTTTCCGCAGATTCTCAGTTAAATCCAGTCGGCTGATGGTGCCGGTTACCGTTGTCAGGTCATCGGTATCGATGTACTGCTCGCCATAGCCGTTCTTATCCTTTCCGGTTTGGGTATTGTAATAGGCCTCAGCTCTGAATTCGTCACCGTCCTTCTTCAGCTTTCTGAGGAAGAATACCGAGAAATAATAATTGTCGCTTTTATCCAGTGAATTCACATTGGTTTTCAGGAATTTTGTCAGTTGGTCATCCTGGTATGTTTTACTGTTCCACCTGTAATTATTGGCTTCACCCTTCCAGTTCCTCCACTCACCCATAAAGTTGAGTGATGTTTTGTCATTGATAAGCCAGTCGATGCCATAGTTCATATAGTTATTCTGCCAGCTGTTTGTCCCTTTTCCGTCTTTTTCGAAGTAATAGGCTCCCTCGCCTGTATCGTCCACACGTGTGGTAAGCAATTCAGTACCCCTGAACCGCTCGTAATGCAATTGTTCTGCCACATAAAACCTGAAATGCTTACTGCCATATTCAAAACGGGCACTGGGTTCAATCAACACCTTGTCGGGATGAGGAATGGGAACTTTTACCGAACCATTCATGCCGGTACGGGCTTCCTTTTTCAGTACAATATTGATCACACCCGAAACGTCGGCATCGTAGCGAACACCGGGATTGGTGATCAGCTCAATTTTATCGATCATATCGGGTTTGATCTGGGCTACAAAGTCCTTGTTGCGCAGCACGCCATCGACGTAAAACTGGATATTTGACTGCCCTTCGAGTGTTACGTTGTTCATAAAATCAACGGTAACCGACGGAATATGTTTGAGCGCATCCAGCGCAGTTGTTGAAGCTTTTCTGATATCATCGTTCAGTGTAAAAACCGTGCGATCGGTCTTTTCTTCGCCTTTGAGGCGTTGACCGACAACCACAGCGGCATTCAGCGCCATCACATTTTCCTGCATCCGGCTCTCGCCAATATCAACCAGCTTTTGCTGCCGGCTCACTTCAATTCCTTTAATGGTAATGGGTTTATAACCAACAAAAGTCACTTTCAGGGTATAATTACCATAGGGCAGGTTGCTGAAACTGAAACGGCCCTGTTCGTCGGTGATAACGCCTTTGTAAAGCGATGAATCTACTGCATTAAGCAGGGCAACTGAAGCATAAGATAC
>JAFGVG010000358.1 GCA_016938095.1 Bacteroidales bacterium | reverse complement strand
GGCTAAACTACGCAATAACCGATATGTGAAGTCGCTCGAAATGGACGAAGACCTGGTTGAGGATGTTGTTATCGAAAACCGGCAGGCTATTGAAATGGCGAAAATTTACAGCGATATCCAGAGTGGTATGATGGATGCTTTTGCCAGCGTGATTTCCAACAACGTGAACGTAGTGATGAAGCAACTTGCCCTTATCACCATTATTCTGATGATTCCTACGCTGGTGGCCAGTTTATATGGAATGAACGTACCCAACAACTTTGAACGCAATCCCCTGGGGTTTGTTTTTGTCGTGCTGATTGCCCTGGTTGCCACCATTCTGGGGGTGTTGCTGTTCAGAAAGAAAAACTGGTTTTGAAAGCAGCCGTTAGCCTTTAGCTATTGGCCATTAGCAGTTGGCTAATAGCTATTAGCCGTTAGCCATTAGCCATTAGCAGTAAGGGGTTAATGGCTATGGAAAAATGATTATCTTTAAAGCCATGAATGGGTCATTACCCAAAGCTAAAGGCCAATAGCCAACAGCAAACAGCCTGGAGCTTTTAACTATGTGTTAAAACACGCTGAATATGAACAAAACCATCCGCGTTGGAATGCTTTCGTACGGTATGTCGGGCAAGGTTTTTCACGCTCCTTTGCTGCATGTCAATCCCCGGTACAAAATGGTGAAGATTATGCAACGGTCGGCTTCCGACGCGCTGGACCGCTACCCATACGTGCAGATTGTTCAGCAAGCTGAAGATATATTCCACGATCCCGAGATTGACCTCGTACTGGTTAACACCCCCGATCACACCCACGTGGAATACACCCGGGCAGCACTTGAGGCCGGCAAACATGTGGTGGTGGAGAAACCTTTTGTGCATGAAATTCACGAGGGGCAGGGACTCATTGACCTGGCTGCCTCAAAGGGCAGTGTGCTCACCGTATTTCAGAGCAGGCGGTGGGAAGGCGACTTCCTGACCATTCAACAAATTATCAACAGTGGTTGTTTGGGGCGATTGGTGGAATATGAGGCGCATTTCGACCGCTTCAGAAATTTTATCCGCGACTCGTGGAAAGAGAAACCCGAATACAAGGCAAGCACACTGTATAACCTGGGCTCACACCTGATTGACCAGGCGCTTTTCCTTTTTGGCATCCCTGAAGCCGTATATGCCGACATCCGCAAGCAACGGACAAATTCGCTGGTGGATGACCTCTTCGAGCTGATCCTGTATTATCCCGGACTGAAAGTAACCCTTAAAAGCAGTTACCTGGTGCGCGAGGAAGGTCCCCGCTATTTGCTGCATGGTACCGAAGGATCGTATGTTAAATATGGCATCGATCCGCAGGAGGAAGCACTTACCAACGGACATTTTCCGGATGGACCCAATTGGGGAAAAGAAGACAAGGCAAACTGGGGCATACTGAATACCGACATCAAGGGGCTCCATTTCCGTGGTCCTGTTGAAACCCTGCCCGGATGTTACCCCGAATTCTATAATACCCTTTACGAAACACTGGTAAACGGCAAGGAACTGGCTGTGAAACCACAGGAATCCTTAAATGGCATAAAAATAATCAGGGCAGCTTACGAGAGTTCTGCATCGCGCTGTGCTATCTTGATAAAGTAAGCCACCTTTTCCACTGAAGTTACCATGTCGTATTCCTCAAGGTAAATGGAGCCCGGAACACTAAGGTTAACCGTGGTAAAATTCAGTATGCCTTTAATGCCCGAAGCAACCAGTGCTTTGGCCATTTGTTGCGCGGCATCAGCAGGCACGGTTAGCAGGGCAAGCGCAATATCGCGTGAGGCAATGATTTCCCTGAGCCGTTCAACCGAAAAACATTCCACCACCGATGAGGCGGAGCCAATTTTCTTGGGATCGATGTCAAAAGCTGCCACTATTTTTAACTTTGGGCGCTTCTGCAGCAGGTAGGCCGAAATAGCCTTGCCCAGGTTGCCATACCCGACTATGGCAATGTTCATTACATCGCCCGGGTCAATGATATCGGCAATGACATTGATCAGGTCCCTGATATTATAACCCTTCCGGCCCTGGCTGGCATAACCGATAAACATAATGTCGCGGCGTACCTGCACGGCAGTGATGTTATGCATTCCGGCCAGTTCGTGCGAAAAAATGTGGGTTTTACCTTCATCGAGGCAGCGGTAAAGGGTTCGACGGTATTCACTCAGGCGTTCAATGGTTTTTTCGGGCAGGTGCTTCATAATTATGGGATTGATGTAAATGCTAAAATACAAAAAATTACCAATTGCATATTCATACTTCGGGTTGAACGGTTTCCAATCTTTGTTATCTTTACAGCACTATACCATGAAGGGATGAATCATCGCCGTGAAATTGTAATTTGCCTGGGGAGTTCGTGCTTTGCCCGGGGCAATAAGAATCTGCTTAAGATTATTCAGCGTTATATTACACACCACGGGCTTTCCGACAAGGTGCTGTTCAGGGGAGAACATTGTTTCGGGAATTGCAGCATCGGTCCGAATCTGAAGATTGGAGGAAGGGAATATAGCCAGGTCAACGAAGAAAACATTCATCATATTCTTACAGAATCGCTAAACGATTTAATCAAATAAAGGAGGTAAGGCTTTGGAACCTTTGATAAATCTGGAAACCAGATTGTGCAAGAAATGTTATGCCTGTGTCAGAACATGTCCTGTCAAAGCCATTCACGTTCACGCGGATGGCAGTTATCCCGAGGTGGATAATGACCGGTGCATCGGGTGCGGCGATTGCACCCTGATTTGTGCGCCGAAAGCCCTTACATACCGCAGCTCGGTTGAGGAGGCCAAGGGCCTTTTTGCATCGGGAGCCAATATTGTGGCATTGCTGTCGCCCAGCATTTCTGCCGAGTTTGACGACATTTCGGACCACCGGAAATTTGTCACCATGATCAAGGCCCTTGGCGTGCAATACGTACACGAGGTGTCGTTTGCCGTTGATTTACTGGCTTATAAATACCTTAACCTGCTGAACGATTTCAAGGGAAGGTACTATATCACTTCTCTCGATCCTGTTGTGGTGAATTATGTACGGAAATACCACCCCAGTTTGGTCAGTAACCTGGCACCCCTTGTTTCGCCCATGATTGCCATGTCGAAGATCGTACACAATATCTACGGATCAGATATAAAGGTGCTTTACCTTGGGCCGGAAATTGCCTCCAAGGATGAAATTATACGCCATAACGACGACGGGAAAATTGACGTGGCGCTTACTTTCGAAGAATTACGCAGGTTGTTTGATGATTTCGACATAGATGAGTCGAAGTTTGAATTTACGGCCATTGATGGTCCGCTTAGCTATAAGGGATCGCTGTATCCTTTACGAAATGGTTTTGCCCAGGCGGCGGACATGGATGAAAATATGCTGACGGCCAGTCTTTTTTCACTCGAAGGAAAACAGGAGATGATCAGCGCGGTTGATGAATTTGAAAAGCACATCAGCACCATTCAGCGGCATTTCAGTATTTCGTATGGAAACAGCCTCGACGGGCCGGGCATGACAAAACGCGGAAACAGAAGGTACAAGGAACACCAGGTGATCAGGTATGCCAATAAGCGGATACAAAATTTTTTCAGGGTTGAATGGTACGATAACCTGCAGAAATACATGGGATTGAACCTTTCTGCCGTTTACACCGCCGATGACCGGCGTCCCCCTGTGCCTTCTCCGGAAAGAATCAGAGAAGTGCTGACAGGTTTGGGAAAATCGGAATATGAAAACATGGCGTGCCTGGAGTGTGGATATGATAATTGCATTGATTTTGCCACCGATATTGCCAATGGGTTTACCATTCCCGAATTGTGCCTGACGTATGCCCGTAAAAACAGTATGCTGTATGAGGAATCGCTTCACGAGCTGAACGAAAAACTAGCGCAGGCCAGGAAGTCGCTAAAGGAATCGGAGGAGAAGACCCGAAAGGAGATGGAAAGTGCGTCGCAGGCATCGGAACTTACCAATGCCATGCTCGAGAAATTAAGGTCGGGCGTGGTTATTGTTGATCATATGCTGAAGATTGTAAAAGCCAATGCCACCTTTACCGCTATACTGGGCGAAGAAGCCGAGCAGATAAATGAGGTCATCCCGGGCCTGGTGGGGGCCGATCTGAATAAGCTGATCCCCGATAACCTGGTAAACCTGTTCTC
>JAFGVG010000357.1 GCA_016938095.1 Bacteroidales bacterium | reverse complement strand
TTCATGAAAATGGTGGATAAAAACCGCACCATGGGCGTACGTACCAATGCCGATACGCCCGCCGATGCTAAAATCGCCAGGGATTTTGGTGCTGAAGGTATCGGACTTTTCCGTACCGAACACATGTTCTATGGCGAAGGTTCGGATCAACCCCTGTTCCTGCTCAGGAAAATGATTTTGAGTAACACGGTTGAAGAGCGTAAATCGGCACTGAATGAATTGTTCCCCTTTGTTAAAAACAGTATTAAGGGAACGCTCGAGGCCATGAACGGACTGCCCGTAACCTTCCGCCTGCTCGATCCCCCGCTCCATGAATTTGTACCCCAAAGTGCTGAAAAACAAACTGAACTGGCTAAAGCACTTGGTATTTCTGCTACGGATATTGCCAAACGTGGTGAATTGCTTCATGAGTCAAACCCCATGATGGGCCATCGTGGTGTACGTTTGGGCGTTACCTACCCCGAAGTCTCCGAAATGCAGATCAGGGCTATTTTTGAAGCCTATGCCGAACTGAAGAAAGAAGGTAAAGATCCGCATCCCGAAATTATGGTTCCGGTAACCTGCGATGTATCTGAACTCGATTTCACCAAAAAGATAACCGATAGGGTTTATGCTGAGGTTTGTGCCAAATTTGGTCTGAAATCCATCGAATATAAATATGGCACCATGATCGAAATTCCACGCGCCTGTCTGCTTGCCGACCGCATGGCCAAATCAGCTGAGTTTTTCTCCTTTGGCACCAACGACCTTACGCAGATGTCATTTGGCTTCAGCCGCGACGATATTGGCGGTTTCATCCATCATTATCTTGATTATAAAATGCTGTCTGCCGATCCTTTCCAGACCATCGATCAGGATGGCGTTGGCCAACTGATTAAGATGGCTGTTGACAAGGGACGTGGCACACGTAAGGATCTCAAAGTCGGAATCTGTGGCGAACAAGGCGGAGACCCCGCTTCAGTTGAATTCTGCTACAAAACCGGCCTGACCTATGTAAGCTGCTCACCTTACAGGGTTCCCATTGCCCGTTTGGCAGCCGCCCAGGCAGCTATCAAAGCCGCAAAATAATCATTCTGAACTTCTTTATGAAAAGCCGCCGGTTTCTTTGCCGACGGCTTTTTTTTATTGACAAAAATCATATCTTTGCCCGGTTAGAAAAATAAGTATAAACAATTAAAATTGACCAAATGAGTTTATTCAGCCCAAACGACTTGGCCAAATATGGCATTAACAATGTAAAGGAAGTAATTTATAACCCTTCGTACCAGGAACTGTTCAATTTTGAAACCGATCCGAAACTCGAGGGTTTTGAAGTAGGTGAATTGACAGATACGGGTGCCGTAGCAGTGAAAACAGGGGTTTTTACTGGCAGGTCGCCAAAAGACAAATACTTTGTTAAAGATGCTGTTTCTGAAAATACCATCTGGTGGGACGGGGTCATTAACAAATCAATCAACCAGGACGTATGGGAACATTGCAAAGGGCTTGTAAGTAATCAGCTATCAAACAAAGACAGACTTTATGTTGTGGACGCTTTTTGCGGAACCAATGCCAACAGCTGTTTAAAAGTTCGATTCATTATGGAAGTGGCCTGGCAGGCTCATTTTGTTACCAATATGTTTATCCGCCCCTCACATTACGAGTTGGCCAATTATGGTGAACCCGATTTTGTGATGATCATTGGTTCAAAAACCAGCAACCCCCAATGGAAGGAACAAGGTCTTCATTCCGACGTGTTTGTGCTATTCAGTTTGGCTGAAAGACTTTCAGTTGTAGGTGGCTCATGGTACGGTGGTGAAATGAAAAAAGGAATTTTCAGCCTCATGAATTACTATATGCCGCTTAAAGGAATGGCATCCATGCATTGCTCAGCCAACGTGGGAGAAAAAGGCGATGTAGCGCTCTTCTTTGGCCTTTCGGGAACCGGTAAAACCACCCTTTCAGCCGACCCCAAAAGATACCTCATTGGCGACGACGAACACGGCTGGGATAACGAAGGCGTTTTCAACTACGAAGGAGGATGCTATGCCAAAACCATTAACCTGAGCAAGGAAAATGAGCCGGATATCTACAATGCCATTCAGCGCAATGCACTGCTCGAAAATGTAACAGTACGAAAAGATGGTTCCATTGATTTTGCCGATTGCTCAATAACCGAAAACACACGGGTATCCTATCCCATATACCATATTAATAAGATAGTGCTGCCCTCAAAGGCCGGACACGCCACAAAAGTAATCTATCTTTCGGCCGATGCATTTGGCGTGCTTCCTCCTGTATCCATACTCGACCGGAATCAGGCGCAATACCACTTCCTTTGCGGATACACTTCCAAACTTGCCGGAACTGAACGCGGTATTACTGAACCGGTTCCTTTCTTTTCTCCGGCTTTCGGTGAAGCATTCCTTACCCTGCATCCCACCCGCTATGCCCTTGAACTGGTGAAGAAAATGGACGAACACAAAGCCAAAGCTTACCTGGTAAATACCGGCTGGAACGGTACAGGAAAAAGGATATCCATTAAAGAAACCCGCGCCATAATCGATTCGATTCTTGACGGATCTATCGAAAAAGCACCAACCAAACATATACCGCTGCTGAACCTTACTATACCGGTTAGCTTACCGGGCGTTTCAGAAGGCATTCTGGATCCCCGTGATACCTACACCGAAAAGACTGAATGGGAACGGAAAGCCCGTGACCTGTCAGGCCGGTATATCAAGTATTTCGAACAATACGCTTCAACCCCCGAAGGAAAAGCCCTGATTCCATTCGGACCGCAACTTTAAAAAAAGCCCGTCATAGGCGGGCTTTTTATTTATTTGAATTTCAATTATTTATAAACCCATACGTTAAAAAACAGGTGGGGGTGTGCTTGCCGGAAAAATATTTATATATATATTTGCGGGCTCGAATCATTAAGTTCTTTAATGCATATAGTATACAATATTGGCATCCTGATACTTGCCTACTTGAT
>JAFGVG010000356.1 GCA_016938095.1 Bacteroidales bacterium | reverse complement strand
TTTCGACGTGCCTGACCATTTCGTCGAGTGATGCATAGGATTTGTCGGGGTGCTGTATTTGCACAATCTCAACTTTATCAAACTGGTGCAGCCGGTTGAGCCCTCTTACATCTTTTCCGTACGATCCGGCCTCGCGCCTGAAACATGGGGTATAGGCCGTGTTTTTAACCGGCAGAACGGCAGTGTCAAGTATTACATCGCGGTATATATTGGTAACCGGCACTTCGGCGGTGGGTATCAGGTAAAAATTGTCCAGTGTTACATGGTACATCTGGGCATCTTTATCGGGAAGTTGTCCGGTGCCAAACCCTGAATCTTCATTCACCATCAGGGGAGGCATTACTTCGAGATAGCCGGCCCGGGTGTTTTCGTCGAGGAAGAAATTAATAAGCGCCCGTTGCAGTTTGGAGCCCATGCCTTTGTAAACAGGGAACCCTGCTCCGGTTAATTTATTCCCCAGTTCAAAATCGATGATATCGTAAATACGGGCAAGGTCCCAATGAGGAAGGGCATCCCCGGGCAACTCAGGCATTGTGCCGCCCTGGCGGTCGATTACATTGTCTTCAGCTGTTTTTCCGGGAGGAACCGATTGGTGGGGAAGGTTGGGCAGTTTAACCAGCAGGTTTCTGAGGTTTTCCTCACTTGTTCCAAGTTGTGCTGAAAGGGTCTCAATATCTTTTTTGAGTTCGGCTGTACGGTTTTTTTGGGCTTCGGCTTCTTCCTTGCGGCCCGATTTCATCAACTGGCCGATTTCTTTGGATACGGTATTCAGTTCAGCCAGCGTATTGTCGAGTTTATTCTGAGTTGTCCGGCGTTCTACATCAATGGCTACAATGTTCTGAACCAGGTCTTTTGCGTCAAAATTTTTGATGGCAAGGCGACGGATTACTTCCCCGGTATTTTCGCGAATAATATTTAAGGTAAGCATAAAGTTGTGTGATTTGTACAAATGTAAAAAAAACCCCTGAACATTAAACCCTATTATGGTTAATGTTCAGGGGTATATTATTATACAATATTCCGGGGTGATAGCTTATTCGACGGATGAAACCACCGAAACGTATGACCGGTCGTCTTTTTTACGATGATATTTAACCTGTCCGTCGATCAGGGCAAACAAGGTATGATCTTTGCCCATGCCGACATTTTCACCCGGGTTGTGGACGGTTCCGCGCTGGCGAACTAAAATGTTACCTGCCTTAACCTGTTCACCTCCGAATATTTTAATTCCAAGCCGTTGGCTGTGTGATTCACGCCCGTTTCTTGAACTTCCGGCTCCTTTTTTATGTGCCATGGATTGATTGTTTTATAGAATAATTACTTACTTGATTTGTCGGTTTTGCTTTTGGCAGCAGGCTTTTTAGCAGCTGGCTTTTTTTCAGCGGCTTTCTTTTCAGGTGCTTTTTTGGCTTCTGCTTTGGCAGCCGGTTTTTTTGGAGCAGCTTTTACTGCAGGTGCATCAGCCTCAGTGGTCGCTGTTTCAGCTGTTTCCGGGACGTCGGCCTTTGGTGCTACGGCTTTCTTTTTCTCAGTCCTTTTGGGCGCACCGGTTTCGCTGATTTCTTCGATCAGGATTTCGGTGAAATTCTGACGGTGACCATTGAGTTTCTGGTAGGTTTTTCTTCTTTTCTTTTTGAAAACCAATACCTTATCGCCTCTAAGATGCGAAACGATCTGTGCAAGAACAACTGCATCGGTAATATAGGGCGCGCCAACATTTACTTTGTCGTCGTTGCTGATGAGCATAACTTCTTCGAAGCTGACTTCATCACCAATCTCACCCGGAAGGCGGTGTACAAACACTTTTTTCCCTTTTTCAACCTTGAATTGTTGTCCTGCTATGCTTACTATTGCGTACATTGAGTATAAAAATTACAGTTTTTTTGGGTCTGCAAAAATAGTAAACTTTGAATGATCTGCAAAATAAATGAGCAAATTAAGAAAAAATACTTCGATAAAAGCGTAATGGATGAAATCACTATATTTGTGTAATAAACCAATCTTTGACGAGACAGGAATAATGAATAAAGTTAAACTCAATGTGCTTGGGATTTCATACAGTCAGACGCAGACTGGTGCATACGCGCTTGTACTTGCTGAAGAAAACGGGCGCCGGAGGATTCCCATCATTGTTGGTGGATTTGAAGCCCAGGCTATTGCCATTCAGCTCGAAGGGCTTAAACCTCCGCGGCCCCTTACACACGATCTGTTCCTGAATTTTGCACGGACATTCAATGTTGACCTGCTCGAAGTTACCGTGTATAAGCTCGAAGAAGGCGTATTTTATTCAAAACTTACCTGCGACAACGGGCAACGGATCATCGAAATTGACGCCCGTACATCTGATGCCATTGCCCTGGCATTGCGGTTCAAATGTCCGATATACACCAACGAAGAAATTCTGAAGAAAGCCGGTATCATTCTCGACTTCGAAAAGGAATCGGCAGTACAAACCGCCGGTGATCAGCCGTCGGCTACCAGGCAGGTAAAGGTGCAGGACACAACTTTTACCGACGAATTGAAGCACAATAATCTGCAGGAACTGAAGGAATTGCTCGACGAGGCTATTTCTGAGGAAGATTACGAGAAAGCATCGCTGATCCGGGATGAAATAAACCGGAGAAAGAAAGAATAAGAGTTATTAATCCATCACCCATGCGGGGATGAAAAAAGAAAAGGATTTACATCAGGCAATTCTCGACAATATCCCTTACCTGGTTTGGTATAAGGATAAGGATGGTCGTTATATACATGTTAACCATGCTTTTGCAAAGGCTTACCGAAGCGCTCCCGAAGACATTGAGGGAAAGACAGATTTTGACCTTTGCGATTACAATAAAGCCCTTGAATATCAGCAATCAGACGAGGCTGTGAAGCGCAGTAAAAAGCGCGAGTTTTTCGATCAGGTGGAATACATGTTCAACGAAGCCACCAATTTCGAAACCTATAAAACGCCAGTGATGGATGATAATGGCGAAGTTATAGGTATTGCGGGCATCGCCAGGGAAATCGTCGACAACAGCATGATGGAAAAGACCCTGCATGAGCGTGAAGAGCAGTTCAGTGCGTTACTGCAGCATTCATCCGATGCCATATCCATCATAAACCGGCAGGGTAGAATTATTTTTGAGAATTCCCAAAAGAACAAAATATCTGACTTTGAGATTGGGGAATTGTTGCACCAACCTTTTATTGAGATGGTACACCCCGATGATGTGGGGCAAATAAGGCAGGCCATTAAGGAAACGCTCAGCAACCCGGGCCGGCAGATAAAAAAGGAATACAGGAGCCTTCATAAAAACAAAAGGTGGATTTATGTCGAGAGCATTTTCTCAAACCAGTTAAGCAATCCTGCCATTCGCGGTATCATTGTCAATTCGCGTGATGTCTCGGACCGGAAAATGGCGGAATTAAAGGAAAGGGTTTACCACGACAACCTTATATTCTTAAGCAATTCGGCGCTTGAGCTTCTCGGCCTTTCTTCAAAAGATGAGATTTACAGTTATATTCCCGAGAAACTGGTTGGTTTCCTGGAGAGTGCTGTTGTTGTTGTTACCTCCTATGACGAAGCGGGTAACATTTTTGTGGTGGAGAGTTACGCAGGGCTCGAATCATTTACCCGCGAGATTGAAGCCATTCTTTCAGGTTCGATTATTGGTCTTACCTTTCCGGCCGGTGAATTGCCGGAAAATTATGAAAATGCCGGAACGGTAATCACGTTAAAGGATGACCTGCTCGAAAGCGCTGTTGGTCCACTTGGGCCGGGAGAGCTCACAAAGATCAAAACTTTGCTGAACCTGCATAAAACCTATAATATTTCACTGGCCAGGGATAACAAGCGGTTGGGTAATATTACCATTCTTACGCTGAACAAGAGCATCATCAAGTTTAAGCACATTATCGAAACCTTTGTGCACCAGGTTTCTGTAGCACTTCATCGGAGTCAGCTCGAGTATGAGCTTATTAAGGCCAAGGATAAGGCCGAGGAATCAGACAAGCTTAAGACCGCTTTTCTGGCCAACATGTCGCATGAAATACGCACCCCTATGAACGGTATTCTGGGGTTTGCAGAAATGCTGAATGATGATACGCTGAGCCGTGCCAACCGTAAGAAATACCTGAACATTATCAACAGCAACGGTAAGATGCTGATCAACCTAATTGATGATATCATTGACTTTGCAAAAATCGAATCGGACCAGGTAAATATCCTCGAAGACGATTTTTCGCTGAATGGATTGCTCGATCAGGTACAGTCAACATTTCTCACACGGAGCATGAAGCGCGACAAATCGAAGGTGAGGATCATTATTAAAAAGCCCTTCCCCGACGAGAAGTCATTCATCCGGTCCGATCCTACCAGGCTGCGTCAGGTACTTACCAACCTGGTTGGCAATGCCATTAAGTTTACCCACAACGGTTTCATCGAATTTGGATACAACCTGGCCGACGGAAGAATGTTGCAGTTTTATGTGAAAGATACGGGCATAGGTATTGAGGCAGATAAGCTTCAGCTGATCTTTGAGCGTTTTATGCAAGCCGATAGCTCGCCTTCGCGCAAGTATGGGGGTTCGGGGCTGGGTTTGGCCATTTCAAAAGGACTCGTTGAATTACTTGGCGGAAAAATGTGGGCCGAATCGTTTGTGGGAGAAGGATCTACATTTTATTTCACCATACCTTTTGTTTCAGCCAACAAAAAAACGGAGCACAAGATTGAGAGCAAGCCTCCCAAGGCGCATCATAATTGGGACGGTAAGTTATTTCTGGTGGCCGAAGACGATAAGTTCAGCTATAAATTTCTCGAAGGTTTTCTGAAACAGACAAAAGCTGAAGTTATGCGGGCTTCTGATGGCCGTGAAGCGGTTGAGCTATGTCGCAATACGCCAGGTATTGATCTTGTGCTGATGGACATTCAGATGCCCGAGATGAACGGACTTACGGCTACCGAGGAAATCAAAAAGTTTAACCCCGGGGTACCCATTATTGCCCAAACAGCCAATGCCATTAATGAGGAACGTCTTCGGTGTATGGAAGCAGGCTGTGACGATTTTATCACCAAGCCGGTCAATATCAACGAGTTGTACGAAAAAATTGAAAAATGGCTTCGCCAGCGCAGTTCTTCCTAACAACTGCCTTTCCGGTATGAATGTTCTCTCCTTTATATTGTTGGTAATACTAACAGGTTACCTGTTTATGATCATATGCTTCAGGCTATGTTGGAATCGTTATGGCGTTTTTAAACCCGATGAAGAAAATGCAACAGTGGGAGTCAGCCTGGTAATTGCCATTCGCAATGAACTTTCCACGTTGGGTAATTTGCTGGCGCATATCGACAAGCAACTGCTTACCAAGGAGTTATATCAGGTGATACTGGTAAATGACGGATCCGACGATGGCTCGGAGCAGATTGCCAGGGAATATGCCGGTAGAAGGGCAAACGTGGTTTTTATAGATAACAGTGCAGGTATTCCGGGAAAGAAAAATGCATTGGCCAAAGGTATTGAGGCTGCCGGTCATGAGGTGATTGTGGTTACCGATGCCGATTGTATCATGGGCAGCCGTTGCCTGCAAACCATCTCCGGCTATTTTGCCCTGCACGATCCCGATATGATGATCGGGCTGGTGGATATCGAATCGGGCACAACCATGCTCACAAGGTTTCAGGAAATGGAATTTCTGAGTCTGGTGGCTTCGGGGGCCGGTGCTGCTGCATGCAACATGCCCGTATATTGCAACGCCGCGTGTTTGGCTTTCAAAAGAAACCTATATAAACTTGCTGCCGATCCAGTGCTGAGTCTGACAGCTTCGGGCGATGACACCTTTCTTTTACATACTGCAAAAAAAGAAAAGAAAAACATTAAATTGCTGAAATCAGTGGATGCAATTGTTTCCACCCGGGGATTGCCCGGTTGGCGCGATTTTATCAACCAAAGGTTCCGGTGGGTTTCAAAGGGACGTTATTACTCCGACAAGGATACGCTGCTTGTGGCCCTGGTTGTTTTGCTGATGAACATGGCCTGGCTTTGTTCGCTATTGATGCTGTTTACGGGTAATCATTCATGGACTTTTGCAGCGATGTTTTCGGGGAAAGCAGCAGCCGATTACCTGCTGATGAAGAATTTCTATGGCTTTTATGACAAGAATTTTCCGGTGGGGTATTTCCTGCTGTTTTCGATGATTTATCCTTTTTATGTCACTATAGTTGCTCCCGGAGGGTTGCTTTTTGGATATTCCTGGAAAGGAAGGCATTACCGGGCCGGAGGCAAATGAACTTTTTCAGTTGCCGAGCTCCGACATGAATTTGATCCGCACCAGGCGCACTTCCTCTTCGGAATAATTTTCTTCGCCCAGTTCCCGCAATGCTTTTTCAACAGACTCGTCTTCAGCTTCTTCCATAAAGTAATCGTAAATATCCTGCTGGTGATCCGTGTCCATTATATTATTAAGGTAGTAGTCGATATTGATTTTGGTGCCTGAATTGACAATGGCTTCAATTTCATCGAGCAGGGCGGGCATTTCAATATTTTTGGCCGCGGCAATGTCTTCGAAATCCATCTGGCGGTCAATGCTCTGAATGATAAAAACCTTCAGGTTTGACTTATTGATAATTGATTTAACCACCATATCCTGCGGGCGGATAATCTCTTTCTCGTCGACGTAACTTTTAATAATTTTTATGAATTCGGCGCCGTAGCGTTTTGCCTTTCCTGCTCCCACACCGGTTATGTTTTGCAACTCCTCGAGTGTAATGGGGTATTGAATGGCCATATCTTCGAGTGACGGATCCTGGAAAATAACAAATGGCGGTAGCTGTAACTGTTTTGACAGTTTTTTCCGGAGGCTTTTCAGTATATTAAAAAGCTCCTCGTCGGCGGTTCCAGGTCTGTCGGGTGAGCCAAAGCTTTCTTCTTCTTCATCGGTGTCGGAGTAATCGTGGTCTTCCGAAAGCATAAACGATACTGGGTTTTTCAGGAAATCGTGCCCTTTTTCGTCGATTTTCAGCAGGCCGTAATTTTCAATTTCCTTTTGAACAAGTCTTCTGATCATTGCCTGACGAATAACCATGCTCCAGTATCCGGCGCTTTTTTCTTTACCGATGCCGAAAATATCCAGCATTTGATGGTTGTACGATTTGATGGCTGGGGTTTTTATGCCGGCCAGCAGGCTGGCAATGTGGTCATATTTGAATTTTTCTTTTACTTCGAGTATAGCTTTTAACACCAGCACCACGTCGTCTTTCCCTTCGAACTGTGTTTTGGGGTGAAGGCAGTTGTCGCAGTTATCGCAGTTTTCTGACATTTCCTCTCCGAAATAGTTGAGAAGTTGCCTGGGACGGCATACCGACGATTCGGCATAAGCAACCGTTTCAAGCAACAGTTGTTTGCCTATCTCCTGTTCAGCTATGGGCTTGCCCTGCATGAACTTCTCGAGTTTTTGTATGTCCTTATAACTGTAAAAGGCAATGCAACGCCCTTCGCCGCCGTCGCGACCGGCCCTGCCGGTTTCCTGGTAATAACCCTCGAGGCTTTTGGGAATA
>JAFGVG010000355.1 GCA_016938095.1 Bacteroidales bacterium | reverse complement strand
TGGCATTGAAGCACCTTCTAACGGCGAAGTACTCATCAACAATATAAACCTGCATACCCAGCGGGAACAACTCGAAGGCGTGATTGGCCTGGTGCCGCAAGATGATCTGTTGATTGAAGAACTCACTGTTTTTGAAAACCTTTACTATAACGCCAAACTTTGTTTTAAAGACAAAACCGAAGAAGATGTCAATGCTCTGGTTGACAAAACCTTACAAAATCTGGGTTTATACGACCGGAAAGACCTGAAGGTAGGATCGCCCCTGAAAAAAACCATCAGCGGTGGCCAGCGGAAGCGACTGAATATCGCGCTCGAACTCATACGCGAGCCGGCTATTCTTTTTGTGGACGAGCCCACTTCGGGGCTTTCATCGCGCGATTCGGAAAATGTTATGGACCTCCTGCGCGAACTGGCCCTTAAAGGGAAACTCATCTTTGTGGTCATTCACCAGCCATCATCGGAAATATACAAGATGTTCGACAAAATGATCATCCTCGATACCGGAGGTTACATGATCTATTACGGCAATCCGGTTGAGGCGGTGATGTATTTTAAACGGCTTGACGCCCAGATCAACAGCGATGTCGGCGAATGTCCCACCTGCGGTAACGTTAACCCCGAGCTGATATTTAATATCATTGAGGCCAAGGTAGTGGACGAATTTGGTAACTATACCGATAACCGGAAAGTTACCCCGAATCAGTGGAAAGACCATTACCAAAGCCTTATCCCCTATGAAGAAATCCATGCCGGTGACGATTCACCCCCAAAAAACCTTCGGATACCCGGATGGTTCAAACAGTTGGGAATTTATACGGCCAGGGACTTCTTTTCCAAAATCAGCAATACACAGTATGTTGCCCTGAGTTTGCTCGAGGCACCCATTCTTGGTTTTATCCTTTCGTTCATTATACGATATATCGAAAACCCAAACTCACGGACCTATATCTTCAGGGTAAATGAGAATATTCCCATTTACATTTTTATGGCATTGATAGTCGCTTTGTTTCTGGGCCTTACTGTAAGTGCCGAGGAAATATTCCGCGACCGTAAGATACTGAAACGTGAAAGCTTTCTCAACCTCAGCCGCTCGAGTTACCTGATTTCCAAAGTTATCATTCTCTTCTCCATTTCCGCCATCCAGGCCCTGCTGTTTGTCGTGGTAGCCAATACCATCCTCGGCATCAGGGACATGGGATTCATTTACTGGTTTGCCCTGTTTTCCACGGCTGCCTTTGCCAACATTCTCGGTCTTAACATATCGGCTTCATTTAACTCTGCCGTTACCATCTACATACTCATCCCGCTGGTAATGATCCCCATGATGATCCTCAGCGGCGCTATGTTCAGCTTTGACAAGCTCAACCGAAGCGTGAGCCGTGTGGATAAAGTACCGGTCATAGCCGAATTTATGGTCACCAAATGGTCGTATGAAGCGCTTATGGTACATCAGTTCAAGGATAATAAATTCATGAAGAATAAATTATACGAACTGGAGAAAGAAGAAAGCTATAGCGATTACAAAAAAGTATACTGGCTGCCCGAGTTACAGGAAAGGCTCGAAAGAGTCGGAAATGAAGTTGACAACACGGGCACTGTGTCCATGTCGGCTAATGACCTGCTGGTCATAGGCAACGAAGTAGTTAAGGAATCGGCTATTAATAAAGATGTTACCCCGTTTTCACATCCCGAAAACCTGGTTCCCGGCAAATTTATCTCCGAAACCACCGGACAGGTGGCTGATTACCTAAATGCGCTTGATAAATACTATGGCGAAAGGTTTCAACGTGTCAGCAAACAAAAGGAGAATTATTTCAACTTTTTCCTGGACCGCGATCCCGATGCCTGGGACTTATTGCGCAACCGCTATCACAACGAAGGTGTTTCCGATATCGTCCGGAAAATTTTCGAGAAAAACAAAATACTGGAATATAATCATCAGCTGGTACAACATTACGATCCGATTTACCAGGACCCTTTTATCAAGAACATAACTACCTTACGAACCCATTTCTATTCGCCAAGCAAACCTTTTCTAGGAAAAACCTACGATACATTCTGGTATAACATGATTGCCATCTGGCTGATGACCATCTTTTTTTATGTCGCATTGTATTACGAATGGCTTAAAAAACTGATCAATTTGTCGGATCGGTTTAAAAAGAAAAATTGATTTTTAACCAAACAAATTTTTTTATTCTTTTAATCAATCGTTATTTTTGTTAAACATTCAACATAATTGCTATGCCCAAAGTATTCGCGTTTTTAATGATTTTACTGGCCATTGCCGCCGGATCCTGTAAATCAGGCGGACAAGGCAAGGACGCCGGTATGGAAATCCCTGATTCCGTTCTGAATGCAGGTGTCGAGATCGACGAAGAAGTCATGCAGAACATTGTTCAGAATATATCCTCTCCGGTGGAAATGGCTGCTATGATCAAAGATCTGGGAGTTCCTTACTCAAACAAGTATATTTCCACTACGGAAAGGGTTGGAAACCTCACCACGAGCTTTCAGCAATCGCTTAACCTCGGAATTTATGCAGCCGATCTGGGCTATCTGAATATGTACAATAAAACATCGGCAGTTGTGGATTATCTTACGGCCATCAAAACCCTTTCAGATGCCATTAAAGTCGGACAGTTTTTCGATTTTACAACCCTGAAACGACTTGCTACCAACAGCAAGAACCTCGACTCACTGATGTA
>JAFGVG010000354.1 GCA_016938095.1 Bacteroidales bacterium | reverse complement strand
GCTGGTAGATGTTGTTTTTTCATTTCTTCATTCTTTCGTTTTTTATTTCTTCATTTTTTCATTCTTTCATTTCTTCATTCTTTCATTTTTTATTTCTTCATTTCTTCATTCTTTCATTCTTTCATTCTTTCATTTCTTCATTCTTTCGTTTTTTATTTCTTCATTTCTTCATTCTTTCATTCTTTCATTATCTTGTCCCTATATAACCCCCTCCCCCTTTTCCAGCCGCACATCATTGACAAAGTTCTTGATCTTCTGTTCCTCTTCTTTTTTGCAAATCAGCAGAATATTGTCCGACTCCACCACAATATAATCGTCGAGTCCCTGTATTACTGCCAGTTTATTATCGGGAAGGTTAATCAAACAACGGTTGGTATTATAGGTAAATACGCTGGTCCCTGTAACGGAATTCTCATCGCTGTCCTTCCGAAGCATCTCATACAACGAACCCCAGGTACCCAAATCCGACCAGCCAAAATCGGAACAAAGCACGAAAACATTTTCTGCCTTCTCCATAATGCCATAGTCGATCGATATGTTTTTGCAGTTGGGGTAAACCCTGCTGATGAATTCACTCTCTTTGTCGGTGTTGTAATAGGCATCGCCCTCGGCAAACAACTGGTCAACTTCGGGCAGGTAGTTGTGAAATGCCTTCATAATGGTGTTGAGCGACCAGAAGAACATACCGGAATTCCAGAAGAAATCGCCGCTTTGCAAAAACACCTGTGCCATATCAAAATCTGGTTTCTCGGTAAAGGTTTTCACGCGCCTGAAGCTCTCGTTGAGTGTTATGCTGGTTTTGTCGCCGTTAATCTGAATATAGCCATACCCTGTTTCGGGCCGGTTAGGCTGAATTCCAAGGGTGAGAATGCTGTCGCTTGTGGTAACAAAGTCAAGCCCCTTTTGCACCACCCCTAAGAAATCTTCTTCCTTGAGTATAATGTGATCCGATGGGGCAACCAGTATGCGTGCATTCGGGTTTATCAGCTTTATCTTGTGATTGGCGTAAGCAATACAAGGTGCCGTGTTTCGGCGTAGCGGCTCCAGCAATATCTGGTTGGGCAACAACTCGGGCAATTGTTTTCTTACCAGACTATCGTAATCCTCATTGGTGACAATAAGAACATTCTCAATGGGAATGATCTTGCGCAGGCGGTCCACCGTTTGCTGCAAAAGGGTACGCCCTGTTCCCAGTATGTCCAGAAATTGCTTCGGTTTCTTGGTTCGGCTTAACGGCCAAAAGCGGCTGCCAATGCCACCGGCCATAACAATACAATAATGATCGTTGTTCATGAAGGCAGTTTATAAGTTCACACGAAATTAGCAAATTAACCTTAGGCTATTTACTAATTTTGATATTGTTCATGAAAGCAGGGACAAATTTCGGATAAACTTTGATTTTATATCCTTATTTTTACCCTCATGAATTTCTTTTCCACATTCGGGCGTTATGTTGTGCTGCTCTCGCGGGTGTTTGCAAAACCCGAAAAACCTAAGATTTATTTGCAGCAGACCATTCGGGAAATGGAAAGCCTTGGCCTGAACTCCGTGGGTATTGTCATTATCATTTCCATATTTATCGGAGCTGTCATCACCCTTCAGACCCGTTATAATCTCGAGAGTTCCTGGATTCCGCTTTACCTGATCGGACTCACAGCCCGCGACACCCTGCTGCTCGAATTCTCCTCCACCATGGTTGGCCTCATACTGGCCGGTAAGGTCGGTTCTAACATTGCCTCTGAAATCGGTACCATGCGCATTACCGAACAAATTGATGCCCTGGAAATGATGGGTATTAATTCCGCCAGCTACCTTATTCTGCCGAAAATTATAGCCACCATGGTTTTTAACCCCTTTCTGACCCTCATCAGCATGTTTGTCGGTCTGGTCGGTGGCTGGATGGCCGTCATCCTTACCGGCGCCCTGCCTTCGTCGGATTATGTCTTCGGCATACAATACCTGTTTGTGCCCTTTTATATAACCTATGCACTGGTTAAAACCGTTGTATATGCCTTTATCATCACCTCGGTATCGGCCTTTTACGGGTATAATGTACAGGGTGGTGCGCTCGAGGTAGGCCGGGCCAGCACCCGTGGTGTGGTATACAGCAGCATTCTCATTCTCCTGGCCGACCTTGTGTTAACCCAACTCATGCTCGCCTGATGATCCAAGTCGACAACCTCTCCAAAGCCTTCAACAACGTTACCGTACTGCACGACATTTCGGTAACTTTCGAAAAGGGAAAAACCAACCTTATCATTGGCCGCAGCGGATCGGGCAAAACGGTGTTCATGAAATGCCTGGTGGGCCTCCACGAAGTGAATGCCGGAAATATCCTTTACGACAACCGTAACTTTGTGAAAATGGACTTCCGGGAGCGAAAACAAATACGCCGTGAAATTGGCATGCTCTTCCAGGGAAGCGCTCTCTTCGACTCCCTTACGGTTGAAGAGAACGTCATGTTTCCGCTGAACATGTTCTCCGCCATGTCACCTGCTGAAAAACGCGCAAGGGTGAACACCTGCCTCAACCGTGTCAACCTGGCCGATGTTAATAAGCTTTATCCCGGTGAGCTCAGCGGTGGCATGAAAAAGCGTGTAGCCATTGCCCGTGCCATAGTCGAAAACCCCCGTTACCTCTTCTGCGACGAACCCAACTCAGGCCTCGACCCCATGACATCACTGGTGATTGACGACCTGATCAGCGAAATCACACACGAATATGACATCACCACGGTGATCAACACGCACGATATGAATTCGGTAATGGAAATAGGTGAAAAAGTGATTTTTATTCACGAAGGGAATAAAGAGTGGGAAGGAACGCGCGAAGAAATTCTCGACACGGGTAACAAAAACCTCGACGACTTTGTATTTGCCTCCAACTTGGCTAAAAAAATCAAATCGCTAAGCAGGTAACCTCGCCTGTTCTGCTATTAGTCTTTCACCTCAACATAATCGGTGTATTCGCCTTTGCTTGGTTTGTCTTTCCCCTTATTCCCCGGGTGGTAATCAATGGTTACCTCTCCTTCGTGTTTGCGGGCCTCATCGTTGTGACGCTGCTGTCTTTTCGAAAATTCCTTCATTTTGCTGTCCATGTAATTGGTGAAAAGTGCGGGCAGAATATACCGCGTAAAAAGCCTTACCACGTAAAATATGACGATGATAATCAGTAGTGTCCGTAAAAACGCCATCTCTTTTTTGCGGCTAAGTTACAACATTCCGGCGACTCACACTACCCGTTCATCAACATGCCATGTCGGGTCTCGGTACTTGTCGCCGACAGACAAATTGCATCACTAATTTTTATTACCTTTATCGCCAATAAAAAAAAACTGATGAAAGGCGATAAAATTATAATCGGCATTACCCAGGGTGATATTAACAGCATTAGTTACGAAGTGATTATGAAAGCCCTTGCCGACAACCGCTTGTTTGATTTCTGCACACCTGTTGTTTACGGTTCGCCTAAAGTTGCGGCCTATCACCGCAAGGCTCTCGAACTTGAAAATTTTTCATTCAACCTCATCCGGACCGTTGACGAGGCGGCAGCAAAAAAAGCCAACCTCATCAATTGCATCGACGACTCCGCAAGGGTTGAACTGGGCAAGTCAACCCAGTACGCCGGCGAGGCATCGCTTCAGGCACTCGAAATGGCCGTTAAAGATCTCGCCGACGGGAAAATCGATGCCGTGGTTACCGGTCCCATCAACAAAGCCAACATAAAGTCCGACCGGTTTAACTTCAACGGTCATACCGAATTCTTCGAAACACGCTTCAAATCCGACGGCGTACTCATGCTCATGGTCAATAACCTTATGCGTATTGGCGTGGTTACTTCGCATGTGCCCCTTGCCAACGTGAACGAATATATTGTAAAAGACAGTGTTTTGAACAAATTGCGGATCCTTAACAAGTCGTTGCTTACCGATTTTGCCATCCGTAAACCACGTATTGCTGTTCTGGGGCTGAATCCGCACGCCGGCGACAGCGGTGTCATTGGCGACGAAGAAATAAATGAAATCATCCCGGCCATTAATGCGGCACGCGAGGAAGGCATTATGGCCTTCGGTCCCTTCCCGGCCGATGGCTTTTTCGGGGCAGGTAACTATGTGCGCTACGATGCCGTTTTGGCCATGTACCACGACCAGGGATTGGTTCCTTTCAAGGCCCTTACCACCGAAGGGGGTGTTAATTTCACCGCCGGACTCCCCATCGTGCGCACTTCACCGGCGCATGGTACCGCATACGACATTGCCGGAAAAAACGAAGCCTCTCCCGACTCTTTCCTAAAAGCCATTTACATGGCATGCGACGTGTACCGGAATCGCCTCCGGCACAGGGATATAACTGCCAACCCGCTTGGTCAGGTTGATATCACCGATATCTGACCATTAACCCAACAGCATTATGTACGAATATATCCAAGGTGATCTGGTTGAGAAAAATCCTGCCTTTTGTGTTATCGAAGCAGGCGGTGTTGGCTATGCCATTCAGATTTCCCTTACCACCTTCGGCAAACTGCCCGAAAATAAACCCGTAAAGCTTTACATGCACCAGGTAGTGCGAGAAGATGCCCACCTGCTGTTTGGCTTTTACACCCGCCAGGAACGGGAACTTTTCAGGATGCTCATCACCGTTTCGGGTATCGGTGCCAATACCGCCCGTATGATGCTTTCGTCGCTCTCTCCCGACGACCTGCAGCAGGCCATCGTGTCGGGCAATTCATCGCTCCTGCAAGGCATCAAAGGTATCGGACAAAAAACCGCCCAACGTGTCATAATCGATTTGCGCGATAAGATAACCAAAGAAAAAGGCGCCGCTGAATTATTTCCGGCAACAGACAATAGATTAAAGGTTGAAGCGTTATCAGCATTGGTTATCCTTGGTTTCAACAAAGGCGAAGCCGAAAAAGCCATTAACAAAATAACGCTCGCCGATAAAGATCTGACCCTGGAAGACCTTATTAAAAAAGCATTGAAACAATTGTAACAGTCTTATAAACCAACCTAATTTGTCAACCCTGCAGGTCAGACATATCAACCCCCGGAAATTCCCTTCCCGCCTGATCATATGCCTGTTGCTGGCAACCTGGATTACCGTCCCGGCAAGGCACTCATTGGCGCAAACCCTTCAACCCGCCTCATCCGACACGGTGAAACTGCAGTATCCGTTTTCCGAAAAAGATCGTTACCCTTTCTCCAATACCGGACTTCAGTCACCACTCTACCTGCGTAATCCAACGAATGTCCAACAGCAGATCGAATATAACCCGGTAACAGGCCGCTACGAATTTTCCGAAAAGGTGGGAAGCCTTAATTACAGGCCTCCCTCCTCCATGTCGCTTAAAGAATACATGGAATACGAGCGGAAAAGTGCGGTAAACAATTACTGGTACCAGAAATCGCGTGAAACCAAAAGCCCCGGGGCCTCCGGACTCATCCCCGGAATACGTATGGGCGAAACGTTCGACAAGGTTTTTGGCACCGATGTCATCAGCATTGTGCCCCAGGGCTCGGCAGAACTGGTTTTCGGCTACAATATGTCACGCATCGACAACCCCGCCCTGTCCGAAAGAAACCGGAAAAACCCCTCTTTCATCTTCAAGGAAAAAATTCAGATGAATGTTACCGGCAGCATTGGCGATAAAATGCAACTGGGCATCAATTACAACACCGAAGCCAATTTCGATTTCGAGAACAAAACCAAGCTCGAATACACCGGTAAGGAAGACGAGATCATCAAAAAAATTGAAGTCGGCAACGTGTCCTTTTCCCTTCCCGGAACCCTCATTACCGGCAGCCAGAGCCTCTTTGGT
>JAFGVG010000353.1 GCA_016938095.1 Bacteroidales bacterium | reverse complement strand
GTCGCCGGTACGGTCTTCGCGGGTTTGCAAAAACGAGAGGGTGGCCCACGATTCTGCATCTTTGACAAATTCACCGTTTATTTTAAACTCAATGCCGGTAGCATAGCCCTTGGCTGTATATTGTGGCAGATATTGTATGTCCACATCATCCACCACGTAAGGGATAAGGTGATCGAGCTTTTTATAATAGGCCTCTGCTGTGAAACGGAAAGGCCTTTCCCAAATGGGGAAGTCCCAGGTAGTGCCGGCAACAACGTGAATGGATTGCTGAGCTTTTATATTCCGGTAAATACGCCCATCAGGATCGATCATTTCTTTGTAGAAAGGTGGTTGGTGATACCAGCCAACAGCTGCATGAAAAGAAACTTTCCTTTCCCAGGCAGGGATAAGCAAAACCCTAAACCGCGGACTGACCAGAAACTGGTTATTGGTGCTCAGGTAATTAAACCTGACACCGAGGTTTAGCAACACTTCGGCGGAGCCAGCTGTGAACCCCGAAACATCATGCAAATATCCTGCATAGCGAAATGACTGAAGGTTGTTTTGGGCATACGTGAAATTATACATTTCAATACGGTAATCGTTGAAGGGAATGGTATAACCAGCCGAGTCAATCATTTCCCATTCCCTGACGGTGCCTTCGAATTCTTCCGCCTGAAAATTCATTCCCCAACTCAGGTTGTTACGTATAACGCGAAAGGTGCCGGTATGTGATATGTTATATATGTTTGCATTCAAATAATTACGTGCATGCAGCAGGTTTCCGCCAGCTCCTATATTCAGAATACTGTCGCCCGAGGTTTCCGACCCCGGGGTATTGTCGAGCAGGTCGATGTTATACTCGCCCAGTATATCGGCTGTTACAGCTTCTGCGGTGTTAAACCCCGAACCGGTTAGCCTGAGCGATAGTTTTTCCGAAGGCTGGTAATCGAGTGAAACAGCTCCCATCCATGTGGTAAAGCGGTCCATTTCCTGTCCCTCGTAATACATGGTAAGTCCGAATGTCTGCTGGTAGGTGCCGAAAGCCGTTTTCCGTGTTTGCGGTATAACAATATAGGTATTCCGGGCCATATTACCGAGCAGACTGATTTCGAACCTGCTGTTCACACTGTAAGTCAGGTACGTTTGCAGGTCGAAAAACCTGGGTTTGTAATCGCCATCGGTCTGCAGAGTATTTAACAGGTAGCGGTTGGCTTTGTAACGGACTCCTGTAATGTGTGTTAGTTTTCCTTTCAGTGCAGTACCCTCAATATGTGCTGAACCGCCCAGCAGGCTGGCAGAAGCGCTGGCCGCAAATGTCCTTGGTCTTTTATAACGGATATCAAGGACCGACGACATTTTGTCGCCATACCTGGCATCGAATCCGCCGGCGGCAAATTGTATGGATGAGACTAGGGTGGAGTTTACAAAGCTCAGTCCTTCCTGTTGCCCGGCTTTCACCAGCATGGGACGGTATATCTCAATACCGTTTACATAAATCAGGTTCTCGTCGAAATTGCCTCCCCGCACTGAGTATTGTGCGCTCATTTCGTTACGGATAGAGGCTCCCAGGGTAGTGAGAATTGATTCCACGTTTCCTGACGGAAGCGGAATCTGATCCACCGAGCGTATATTGATCTGCCTAAGGGCTTCAGCCCGGTCATACCAGCTTTCGACGTATACCTCGCCGACATTTTCGGGCAAAGCTTTTAAGGCAATGTTTAAGGTTTTGGTTTCACCCGGAAGTGCTGTAATAATAATGGTATCTTTTTTAAATCCGATGTAGGTAAATTCAATGGCGGTTGGTTTTCCGGGTGTGATTTCAAGGGCGAAGCGGCCTTCGGCATCGGCCATAGTACCCTTATTTGAAGCAATAACCCTAACAGTGGTTCCGGCCAGCACTTCGCCTGCTTCATCAGTAACCTGCCCTTTCAGTGTGGCAGTTTGCTGTGCCATCAGCCATGAAGCGCTCCAAACCATGAGCATTGTGCCAATCAGTAAACGCTTCATTGCTTTCGTATATTATTATTTTTATTTTTTCATCTTTCCGGGCCGACGTTATCAGGTCTTTCTTTCTTCCTTGTCCCTTGTCACTTGTCTCTCGTCCCTAAACTCATTCTTTCTGCTTAAAATCACCGCGCTTCAGCGCTTTGAAAAATTTGGCCCAGGCAAAGGGATTCAACAACTGATACGAAGGTAATTGACCCTGGGTAAAGGTTTGCTGGTATTGCTGCTCCATCACATGTCTGAAGTTGGCACGGGCACTGGGTTCGTGGTCCATGATGATCTGAGTCCGTATAAGGGCTATGTTCTTTCGCGCCCTTTCCATGTCGTCGGTAGGTAATTTCAGGTTGACAAAAGCCTCTTTAAATTCCTCGTAATTTTTCCAGGGGTATATCTGGGCCTCCTGAATGGCCAAGGTATCCACCTGAAGAATAACGTCGATTTCCATAAATTTGGAAGGATGGTTGCCGGGAATTACCATGTATTTCCGTTTGTAGCCAACCGACGAGATCAGCACAGAATCTTCCTCTTCAACCACAACGGAAAAGTGTCCGTAATTGTTGGTAATGGCGCCACGGTAATTGTTGAGCACCAGAATGTGGGCAAATGGCATGGGCCTTAAATATTCATCCCTGACAGTGCCGGTAAGCTGAATGAGCTTCTTTTCCTGGGCCTTTGAACATTGCAGTCCCGTGAAAAGAATAAATACCATTAATATATAAGGCTTCATGCATGGTTTATAAAGAATTGCAACGCTAATGCTGTATGCAATGGCCTCAAAAATACATAAAATAAAAAAAAATAGCTAATTTTATAAAGAAGATGACACACCTAATCCTATCCATTATGTTCAAGGAGAACGACAAAAAACAATTGAAGATGAGGGGCATTAGCCACTCCGAAGCTGAGCAACAGATTGGATACCTGAAAAAGGGGTTCCCTTTCATGAGACTGGCCAAGGCAGCCAGTTTGCAGCACGGCATAAGTAAACTAACCAGCGAGCAACTGAAGAATTATATTTCACATTACGAAGCAGCTGTAAAACTAACCCGTGTGAAATTTGTCCCTGCTTCGGGTGCCGCAACCCGTATGTTCAAGGCATTGTTTGAATTTGATGAATTGTTCCGGCAATCGAATTACGACCCCAAAGTGTTGTCAAAGGAAGCCTATAAACATGTCAAGGAGTGTTTCGACAGGATAGGGGATTTTGCCTTTTTTTCCGAACTGCAACGCGCTGTTTCAAAAAGCGGATCAACGGTTGAAAATGCCCTGAAAAGCGGCAATTACCATGTTGTACTCTCATCATTACTGAGTGGCGATGGAATGAATTATGGCAGTCTTCCAAAAGGATTACTGACATTCCACCGCTATAACCACCAAACACGAACTGCCGTTGAAGAACACCTGGTGGAAGGCAGTGGTTATGCCGCCGACAGTGACGGCCAGGTAAACATCCACCTGACTGTTTCGCCCGAACATAAAAGCTCGTTCGATACCCTCCTGAAAAAGCTGCTAAAACAATATGAGGAACAGTTCAAGGTTCACTATAACATCACTTTTTCGGTGCAAAAACCTTCAACCGATACCCTGGCCATTGACGATAAACAGCAGCCTTTCCGCGAGGCTGACGGATCGTTGCATTTCAGGCCCGGCGGACATGGAGCCCTACTTGAAAACCTGAATGACATTGATGCCGATATTATTTTTATAAAAAACATCGACAATGTTACCCACGATCGAAATAAGACGGATACCCTGACTTACAAGAAAGCACTTGGCGGATTACTTATTCATTTTCGTGACAGGATTTATGGTTACCTGAAACAACTGGATGATGCAAAAAGTGTAAAAGCTGAATTATTAAAAGAGATCTGGATGTTCCTGGGCGATGAGCTCGGTACATTGGTTCCACAAAAAATATTAAAAGACCAGGCAGTGGCCGTGGCCTATTTTAAGGGAAAGCTGAACAGACCTTTGCGTGTTTGCGGCATGGTGGTAAATACAGGCGAACCCGGTGGGGGACCTTTCTGGACCCTCGAAAAAGATGGTACAACTTCACTGCAGATTGTGGAAACTTCACAGGTGGATATGCATGAGCCTGAACAGGCGGCTATTCTCAGCAGCGCCACGCATTTTAACCCGGTGGATATAGTGTGCAGTGTACGTGATTACAAGGGTAAGAAATTCGACCTGATGTCGTTCCGCGATCCCGATACCGGATTCATCAGTAAGAAGTTCAAAAACGG
>JAFGVG010000352.1 GCA_016938095.1 Bacteroidales bacterium | reverse complement strand
TATCGATAAACACAGTGTATACGGTTACCTGGGGACCGTGCAACTCAGCGGAATGACACCCTTCTCCATCGATAAGTCGTTGGTTCATATGTTCAACGAAGATGGCTTTTCTGATGAAGTAATTGTAGTAATGGATTTTAAGGGCAACATCCTGGCGGCCAATAAGAAATTTTACACCATCGACTTCTTCCTGGATTTCTCAACCAGGCGGCTCAACCTGTTCAAAAGCATTGAGAAATTGTATCATCCCAAACTCATCCGAAGGGTAAAACAGCTCAAAGAAGGAGCCATTGCACCGCTGACCGAATACAAGCTGGTAAATTCCAACGGTAAATCGGCCTATATTGAAACTTACAGCAAAACCACCATATACAAAAACAGGAGGGTGATTGTTTCGATGATACGGGATATCACGCTCCGGAAGGAAACCGAGAAAGAGTTGTTATACACAGTTATAAAAACCGAAGAAAAAGAGCGGCAGCGTTTTGCACAGGATCTGCACGATGAGTTGGGACCTTTTCTTTCGGGACTAAAGCTATACCTGAACGAGATTCAGGAAAACATTGATGATTCAGAAAAAAGGGAAGTGCTGATCAGCTACCTCAGCCAGATGATCGATGAATCGGTTGAAAAGGTCAGAACGCTGGCCAGCAACCTCACCCCTCAGAACATGATTGACATTGGATTAACTGCATCGGTAAGCAAAACCATTCAAAAGCTGAACCTTACCGGACGTATCAATATTTTACTGGAAACCGAAGGAAATGAAACCGGCCTTGCCCATGCTTTTATCATTACCCTTTACCGTATTATCCTGGAGTTGATCAACAATACCCTAAAACATGCACGATCGAAGCAAATAACTATCAAGTTGATATATGGCCGGAAGAATGTTCAGCTTTTTTATTCCGACGACGGAATAGGCTTTGATTTTGATCAGCAGCTAAAGCTCGGCAAGGGCATTGGGTTGAGGTCGATTTTAAACAGAATTGAACTGTACGAGGGCAAGTATGCATTCTCCAGCCATGAAAACAAAGGATTTGAATTAAGTGTTGACTTCCCGACCGGAAAATAACCCGACAAAAAATGGTATTGTCAGATGAAGAAGTCTGTAACAAAAATTGCTGTAGTTGAAGACCACAGTTTTTACCGGAATGGCATTTGCATGGCCATACGAAGGTTGAAATTCGCCGAACTGGCTTATGAGGCATCCAATGGATTGGAATTTCTGGAAAAACAGCGTCATAACCCTGCCGACATTGCCCTGATCGACGTAATGATGCCTGATATGGACGGTTATCAGGCAGTAATGGCAGCCAAAAAAGAATTTCCCACGCTGAAGTTTGTTATTCTGACGATGCTCGACGATGATGAAACGATTCAAAAGTTTATCCACACCGGCGTACATGGTTACCTGTTAAAGAATATAGATAGCAAAGGACTTGAAACAGCGCTGACTTCTGTAATCAATGGCAGACAATACTATTCCGACGAACTGATATCGTTTTTCACCCGGAGTCTGAAAAAAAAGGAAGAAAAGCCAGCCACCCGGGTAAAACTTACGAAAAGAGAGCGCGAAATACTTCAGCTGATATTTGAAGGACATTCAACCCAGGAAATCGCAGACAGGCTTTTTGTAAGCGTAAGAACCGTATCCAACCACCGCTTTAACCTGAACACCAAAACAGGGGCGAAAAATACAGCCGGCCTGATATCATTTGCGCTGAAGAATAAACTGGTTGGTTGAATCGCATTTCGTAAAAATTAAGTAATTTTACTTACTGCAAAATCTCCGGCACACCGTAAACCCAATTGTGCATTTCAGCAGCACGCACTAACAACTCCCACAAAAACTTTTCCAACATACCTCTCAGCGTTTCACCCGCGCAGGAAAAGTAGTTCAAGCCCCGTCTGATAAAAGTCTTCTGATATGGAAGAGAAGTATCTCTTTTACTTTTTTACCTATGAAAATATGCTATTGTTCAGTCATTAACAAATCATGAAAAATGAAAAACCTAAATGACCTGAAGATTGGAACAAGGTTAAACATTGTTTTTGACCTGGCCTTCATTGTTATTGTTGCATTTCTTGGTATGTACACCATTAACTCACAGCGAAAGCAGGTATTCGGGGATACCGATATCCGGATGTATGAACAGGTGAACGACCTGGCCGCCATTATTAATGAACAGTTGTTACAAAGCCAAAAGAACACTGAATATGCGCTGGCGACATTTGAATACGTTGCCGGTGAGGCCGGGAGATTTTCCCCGGTGAATAGCTTTAATACCATTAGCGTAAAAAATCAGGTAACCAATGAAGTGGAAGAAGCGCAGTTGAAACGGGTTATTCACAATGGTATACCGGTATACAACAGCACGGAGTTTGTAGACATCATCGGCAACCTGAATGGGGTTGTGGCCAGCATTCTGCAAAAAATTCCCCAGGGGTATGTCAGAATTTCAACCAATATTCAACAGGCTGATGGAACAAGAGCCATAAATACATACATCCCCAATACTTCTCCGGTAGCCCAAGCCATGGATAATGGTGAGGAATATTATGGCAGAGCAGTAATTTTAGGAGAATGGTACCTGACAGCCTATAAACCCATAAAGTTTGAAGACGGAACAATAATTGTGTTGTTTACCGGCACACTTGAAAAGGATCTCTCCTCGCTGAAAAACATCTTCAACAATAAGAAATATTTCGAAACAGGCTATCCTTATGTTGCAGATAATACGGGCCTCCTAATTATTCATCCGAACAACGAGGGCACCAGTCTTGGTAAGGAGAGCTTTTTCAAAGAGATGCAAGCCGACCCCGACGGATATGGAAAAATCCGGTATGTATATGAAGGCAAACTAAAACATCAGTATTTTAAGTATATAAAGGAGATTGAATCATTTGTTGCAGTTACCATCTATGAGAAAGAATTCATGCAGGTAGTTAGGGGCATTACCTATGCTATAGCTTTTTCAGTATTACTAGGCATTGTAATATTCATCATTATCAATACCCTTATAAGCAGATCTATAACCTCCGCGCTTAAAAAAGGGGTTGAATTCGCCAAAAAAATTGCACAGGGCGACCTAACCGTTGACCTGAAAATTGATCAGCAGGACGAAATTGGTGAACTGGCCGGTGCGCTCTCATCCATGATTGTGAAGCTCAGAGATATCGTAATTAATATTCGAGGAGGAGCAGAAAGTATTGCAGCCGCGAGCGCCCAGATCAGTAACGGTTCGCAGCAATTGTCGCAGGGAGCCACCGAACAGGCTTCCTCTACCGAAGAAATATCCTCGTCGATGGAGGAAATGGTAAGCAACATTCAGCAGAATACCGATAATGCAAGGCAAACCGAAAATATCTCAGGGAAAGCTTCTGAAAGCATGGTTGAAATGAGCACAATCGGGAGGGAAAGTTTCGACTCCATTAGGACTATTGCCGAAAAAATTACCATTGTCAACGACATTGCTTTCCAGACAAATCTGCTGGCACTTAATGCTGCTGTTGAAGCAGCCCGTGCAGGGGAACACGGAAGAGGCTTCGCAGTAGTAGCAGCTGAGGTTCGCAAACTGGCAGAACGTAGCAAACTGGCAGCTGACGAAATCCAAAACCTTTCCAGGAACAGCCTCATGATTACTGAAAAGACCCGTGAATCACTTGATGCCCTGGTACCGGAAATTCAAAAGACTTCGCAACTGGTTCAGGAAATAGCGGCTGCAAGTATTGAGCAAAACTCAGGGGCTGATCAAATCAATGGCGCTATTCAGCAGTTAAACATCATTACACAGCAAAATGCAGCTGCCTCCGAAGAAATGGCTACCAGTTCGGAAGAATTATCTGCCCAAGCCCAGAATCTCAAAGAAGTCGTAGGGTATTTCAAAGTGTAAAGAATGAAAAACCGGTAAATAATGATCAGAGAAAATTGAGCATTTTTACCCAGGGCGTAAACGAAAAGATGCCGTAAAATTTATAAGGGAAATTGATATCCTGAAAATTTTAATCAAACAGCAAACCAAATGAAAAACATCAACGATCTGAAAATCGGCACAAGGCTTAACCTTGTTTTTAACCTGGCCTTTATTATTATTGTGGCATTACTAGGCACGTATACCATTACCTCTCAGCGCAAGCAGGTATTCAGGGATACGGATACCCGTATGTACGAACAGGTTAATGATCTTGCCATTATTATTGAAGAAAGAATTGCCGAAAGCCAGAAAAATACCAACCTGGCACTTAAAACAGGGGAATTCATTGCTTTTAACAACAGTAAACTGGCGTTAAACGGTCAAGTGATTAATGCACAGGTTCAGAATCAGGAAACAAAAGAAACGCAAAGCGCTCAGCTTAAAGGCGTAAATCTTGGCAACGTCAGTCTTTACAACAGCACAAGTCTGGTTGACGAAATTTCCTCCCTTACCGGGGCAGTCGTTACCATCCTGCAGAAAATTCCGCAGGGTTATGTCCGCATTTCCACTTCAGTTAAGCAAGCCGATGGAACCAGGGTAATCAATACCTATGTGCCAAACAGTTCACCTGTTGCAGCCGCTCTTGACCGTGGTGAAGAATACCAGGATCGCGCAATGGTGGTGAACGAATGGTACCTGACTGCCTACAAACCTTATTTGCTGAGTGATGGCACAAAGATAGTTATAGCTACAGGCATAAAAGAAAAGGATATGGGTACACTCCACGAAATTTTTCTCAGCAAGAAATATTTCGAAACTGGCTACCCATATCTTGTGGATAATACCGGAATGCTGATCATCCACCCGAATAACGAGGGAAGTAGTATAGAAAAGGATGATTTCTTCAAAGAAATGTTGGTGGACGATGATGGTTATGGAAAGATTGAGTATGTGTACGAAGGCAAAGTTAAGGAACAGTATTATAAGCTCATTCCATCCATTGATTCCTATGTGGCTGTCACCTTGTATAAAGAAGAATTCATGAAGGTAGTGCGCAGTATTACCTATGCAATTATAATTGCTGTTTTAATAGGTTCTGTTATCTTCATAATTATCACTACTCTTTTAAGCCGATCCATAACATCGGCCCTTAAAAAGGGTGTTGAATTTGCTAAACGAATTGCCCAGGGCGACCTTACCGTTGACCTGAAAATAAATCAGCAGGATGAAATAGGTGAACTGGCAGGTGCGCTTTCATCCATGCTTGTGAAGCTTAAGGATATTATGATGAATATTCGCAGCGGAGCCGAAAGCATAGCATCTGCAAGTGCACAAATCAGCAACGGTTCGCAGCAATTGTCACAGGGTGCCACCGAACAGGCTTCCTCAACCGAAGAAATTTCCTCGTCGATGGAAGAAATGGTAAGCAACATCCAGCAAAACACCGATAATGCCAAACAAACCGAAAATATCTCGGGGAAAGCTTCTGAAAGCATGGGGGAAATGAGCAGGATCGGAAGAGAAAGTTTCGACTCCATCCGAACCATTGCTGAGAAAATTACCATTGTCAATGATATAGCCTTTCAGACCAACCTGCTGGCACTGAATGCTGCCGTGGAGGCTGCCCGCGCAGGAGAACACGGCCGTGGATTTGCAGTGGTTGCTGCTGAGGTACGTAAACTGGCCGAACGAAGCAAGCTGGCTGCAGATGAAATTCAGAACCTTTCGAAAAACAGTCTGAAAATCACTGAAAAAACCAGGGAATCACTTGATGCACTGGTACCCGAAATCCAAAAGACCTCACAACTGGTGCAGGAAATAACTGCCGCCAGTATTGAACAAAACTCGGGTGCTGACCAGATTAATGGTGCCATACAACAATTGAATATAGTGGTGCAACAAAATGCTGCGGCATCTGAAGAAATGGCTACCAGTGCCGAAGAACTTTCTTCTCAGGCCGAGAGTCTCAAAGATGCGGTTTCGTTTTTCAAAACGGAAGAAAATGCTCAATTCACAGCCTCTAAAAAGCAGGAAAAAACCATCAGGCAGGTTACCGAAATGAAAAGACCCGCACCTGTTGCCGATAAAGTCAAAAAGGTCATCCAGCATGAACAGCCGGTGGTGGTGAAAAAAGCCACCATTTCCGATGCCGATTTTGAAAGATTTTAATGACTAAAAAGGTTTCTATTACGCCCAAATAACACAGAAAATGAAAAAGCGCATAGTGGTTGTTGAAGATTTTAATACTTCGAGACAGATCATCAAAAAAACCCTCGAAAGTATGGGATACCAGGTTGAAGAAGCCAATGACGGCAGGGAAGCCACCCGTTTCTTTGATGGCAGTGCTGTTGACCTGGTCATTTCTGACTATAACATGCCCAACATGGACGGCGGCGCACTGGTGGAGTATATCCGGGCTAAGGAAAAATACAGGTATATTCCTATTTTCATGCTTTCAACCGAAACCAGTATTGATAAACAGAACCGTGCCAAAGAAGCAAAAATCACGGCCTGGATAAAAAAACCATTTGAAGTGACGGAATTTAAAAAACTGGTTGAAAAAGTGCTGGCATGATGGATGATATAGTAAAAGGTTTCATTGAAGAAGTAAAGGAATTACTGCTTCAACTAGAGGATGACCTCATCACCCTCGAAAACAATCCGCATAACCCCGAGATTGTCAACAATATCTTCAGGGTTATGCACACCCTGAAAGGATCGGCGGGTATGGTGGGCTATAAGAATATTCAGGACCTGACCCATGGGTTTGAGAGTACCTACGAACAGATACGTGAAGGGAATTTGCAGGTGGACAGCGAAATCATCGACATTACCCTGAAGGCAAAAGACCTGATCATGGAGATGCTGACCGGGGATGCCGATGATACTGGCGCCGAAAAGCTTGTTAAGCTTCTCAGTGCTAAAACAGGTATAACTGATAAAAATGTCCCCGACATTTCCTCGCAGTTAAAAGTATCCAATCACCTTTACGTGATCATCTTTTCACCCGACAAAGGCATCTTTGAGCGGGGGCTGAATCCCGATAAAACCGTGGATGAATTAAAAGCCTCGGGTGAGAGTCATGTGATCCTGCATGAGAAAAAGAAATCATGGGAAAAGCAAAAAGCTGAGAAAATCTGCACCACCATCTGGGAGGTATACCTGAAAACATCCATGGCCATCAGCGAGGTCGAAGACATCTTTCTGTTTTATGACAAGGATGAGTTCAACATTTTTGAAATGTCGCGCGAACAACTGCAGATAGATCCCTTCCTTGCAGAAAAACTCGAAAACCTGTACAAGCATAAAATTGCCCCGGAGCAGCAGCTTCGCGACTGTATCGACCAGTTGCCCGATGATGAACCGGATCAAAACCTGCCTGCCGAACAACCCGATGCTTCGCTGGCCGGGTTGAAAAGCACAGATACCTCGAGGATTGACACCGACAGCACGGTGAATGTATCCTCGCAAAAACTCGATGAACTCATGAACCTGGTCAGCGAGCTGGTTACGATTACCGGCACTGTTGAAGCACATGCCGAAAAATACAAGGATACCAAACTGAACAATGCGCTTGAGAACGTTGCCAAGCTCACAAAAAAGTTTCGCGATAACGCGCTCGACCTCCGCCTTGTTCCCATCGGCACCCTGCTGGGTAAGTTCAAACGACAGGTACGCGACCTTTCCAGGGACCTCGGCAAAAAAGTCAACCTGATGATTGAGGGCCAGGACATTGAAATCGATAAAACCATTCTGAAGTCCATTGAGAGCCCGCTGCAACACATCATCCGCAATAGTATCGACCATGGGCTGGAGCCCGAGGCTGAACGTGTGGCCAAAGGCAAAACACCGGAAGGCCTCCTGAAGATCATAGCATTCTATTCTGGAGCCAGTGTAATACTAAGCGTGCAGGACGACGGCCGCGGTATTAACCTCGAAAGAGTGAAGGAATGTGCCATTAAAAAAGGCTACATGGAAAAAGGCCAGGAGGTTACAAAAGACCAGCTCATTACCTATATCATGGAACCGGGGTTCACCACGACCGAAAACATCAGTATGGTATCGGGCCGTGGCGTGGGAATGGATGTGGTACGCAAAGAACTCAACAGTGTAGGTGGAAGCCTCGAAGTCTTCACCGAGGACAACCTGGGAACCACCGTAACCATGAAACTGCCTACCACCCTGACGATCATTGATACCCTGATGGTAAATGTTGATGAAACGCAGATTCTCATTCCGGTTATGGATATCGAGTACTGCTTTAAGGAAAAAAATGAAAACCTGTTCAAAAAAGACAACCGCTATATTCAATATAAAAACAGTCCCATACCGTTGGTTTCACTCCGTGAACATTTCAAATATGCACCTTCGGAGGAAGCCGACCTCATGGTGATTGTGATCAACAAGTTCGACAGGCGGTATGCCATAACGGCTGATCAGATTATCGGCGAACACCAGGCTGTTATCAAACCCCTTGGCGATCTCTTTGTTAACCAGCCTTATTTTTCAGGTGGCAGCATAATGGTCGACGGTAAACTGGCTTTTATCCTCGACACCAATTTCCTGTTCAATCATATTACCAAAATTTAGCATACTATGGCAACATTAGATATTGATAAAAAAACCAGCTATATCAATCTGCGGATTGGTTCGGAGAGCTTTGCCATCAGCGTTTACAAAGTTCTCGAAATCATTCAGTTCGAACAGCTAACCAAAATCCCCAATGCCTCCGACTTTGTACCGGGCGTGCTGAATTTCAGGGGATCCATTGTACCTGTTATCGACATGCATAAACGCTTTAACATCGAAAACACCGGGTCGGCCGACAAAATGGTTGTGGTGGTGGATATTGTCAGCAAGGATAAAAACGTGCTGATGGGGTTGTTGGTCGACCAGGTTA
>JAFGVG010000351.1 GCA_016938095.1 Bacteroidales bacterium | reverse complement strand
GAAACCGATGTACTGCAGCAGAACAACCTGCTTGCCATGCGCAACAGGGGTTATTTCGAAGCCCGTAAGATTTTTACTTTAAACCTGGTAAGTTCACCCGGTTCGGGAAAGACCACCCTGCTCGAGCGTACCATCAGGGAGTATAAGCAGCATAAGATTTATGTTATCGAAGGCGACCAGCAAACCTCGCTCGACGCCAACCGGATACACGCCACCGGTGTGCCTGTCATGCAGGTGAATACGGGTAACGGCTGTCACCTCGATGCCAATATGGTCAACCACGCGGTTAAAATGCTCGACCCTGTAGAAGGATCGCTTTTGCTGATCGAAAATGTGGGCAATCTGGTCTGCCCTGCCCTCTTCGACCTGGGCGAACAATTCAGGGTAGTGATCATCAGCACCACCGAAGGGGAAGACAAACCCCTCAAGTATCCCAATATGTTCCAGAGCGCACAGATTTGTCTGGTTAACAAAACCGACCTCTTGCCCTATGTGGATTTCGACCTGACCCGGTTCAAAAAATACGCCAGCCAGGTCAACCCCGGTTTACAATTTATTTCCCTCTCCGCCAAAACAGGTGAAGGATTTTCTGCCTGGCTCGAATGGCTCGCAACATCATCCCAACACCATCGCTAAGCCCTGACGGATTGACCCCGGATGGCAGCGAAGTAATTTAGAATCAATATATATTACACCCGATCCAGGCTTCTGTTATTTAAATAACATTAAAATTGTTATTTTTGTAACAGAATTTTTTCCTTAACGTATGAAAGCGTTCAGGGGTTGTATTAAGTGGCTTAAAGCATGAAAATAGCGGATATTGTCAGGATTACGAACGGCAAGGTGGTGTGCGGCAATGAAACAGCAGAAAAGGAAATTACGCATGCCTTTTCATCGGATCTGTTAAGTGATGTATTGACCATTAACAGGGTAGGCATATTGCTGATTACCGGTGTAGCCAATCTGCAGACCATCAGGACTGCAGAAATGGCTGAAGTAGCCTGTGTTCTGATCGTGCGGAATAAAAAAGTCACACAGGAGATGATTGACCTGGCAAAAGAAAACGGATTAATGATTATAGAAAGTCCGGGCTCCATGTTTGGCACCAGCGGTAAGCTATATGAAAATGGCATAAAACCGCTTTACTGATTGTCCGGCATAGGCTCAGGCATAACGGGTGAGATGAAGGAGATGACTTACGCGTTTCCCATTGAGGGGGGCGATTTCATTAAGGCAGGGCATGCATCCAGCAATATAAAAAAGATATTGAACCAGCTCAGCCTCGATCCTGCGATAATTCGTCGCATTGCTGTTGCCATGTACGAAGCCGAAGTGAATGTAGTGGCTCATGCCTACAGGGGATCCATGAAGGTATTCATCAGTCCGGAAAAAATCAGGGTGCGGGTTGAAGATGAAGGGCCCGGCATTCCCGATATTGAAAAAGCCATGCAGGAGGGATATTCCACTGCCTCGGAAAAAGTGCGGGAAATGGGATTCGGTGCCGGCATGGGATTGTCGAATATCAAAAAAAACACAGATAAGCTCGATATCAGGAGCACCATTAACAAGGGAACGGTTGTTGAAATGACAACCTTCACCAAACCTAAAGAAGCGTAGTCATGGCATTCCATCATGCACTGAAAATTCAGGAAGAGGTCTGCATCGGCTGCACGCATTGCATTAAGGCCTGCCCTACCGAAGCGCTCAGGGTTATCGGGGGAAAGGCGAACCTTATTGCAGAGCGGTGTGTCGATTGCGGCGAGTGCATGCGCGTATGCCCTGTGAATGCCATCATAATTGAAGAGGACGATTTCAGCAAAATATTCAATTACGAATACCGGGTGGCACTTGCCCCCTCGGTTTTTATCGGCCAGTTTCCGCGCAACATCACTTCGCGCAAAATATACAGCGGCATGCTCGAAGATGGTTTTACCCATGTATACGAAGTGGAGCACAGCACCGGAATTCTAAAAGAACTGATCAACAATTACCTGGCAAAAAATCCCGACATAAGACCCGTAATATCCTCGTTTTGCCCGGCTATTGTACGCCTGATACAGGTAAGGTTTCCCTCGCTTGTGGGAAATATCCTACCGGTGAAAGCACCGCTTGACTTGGCTGCCATTGCCTTCCGTAAAAAACTTGCCGACGAGGGCATTCCCCCCGAACAAGTCGGCCTTTTTTATATAACCCCCTGCGCCGCTAAAATTGCCGCCGTAAAAAGTCCTGTTGGCGAAAAAAAATCACCCATCAACGGGGTCATCAATCTGAATACCCTGTATAACCGCATTTACTCGGTAATAAGGCGCGAGGAAAAAGCCTACTGTGTTGTACCTGAGAAGGAGCAACTGTTGCCCGACGAGATGGTATGGACACTGACCGGTGGTGAAGCCAAACATATTAACGGACGATGCCTGTCCATCGACGGTATGTCCAATGCCATTGAATTCCTCGAAAAGCTCGAAAACGGCACCGTAGGCAACTTCGACTATCTCGAAATGAGGGCCTGTGACGAGAGTTGTGCCGGAGGCATCCTTTCGACCAACAACCGTTTTCTGGTGAGTGAACGACTGCACAACCGTGCCGCACAATATTTTATCGATAAAAATGAAGGTAAAATTGTAGATAACAAATCCATACTTGCCAACCGCGATTACATCATTGAAAATGCTTCGCTGGGAACCATTGAACCCCGGTCGATTATGAAACTCGACGAAGATATGGTTCAGGCCATGCGTAAAATGAAAAAAATTGAGAAAATAACGAATTTCCTGCCGGGTATCGATTGCGGTGCCTGTGGATCGCCTACCTGTCGAGCCCTTGCCGAGGATGTTGTTCAGGGACGTGCCCGCACCAGCGATTGTGTGTTTGTCTCTATTAAGGTAAAAGGTGGCGAAAGTATGAACCAGGTGGTTGACTATACCGAGGAGATTTGGGGTAAGGATCGGTTTAGGAATATGCTGCCGGAATAATTTGTTGACCTGCCTGCCGGCAGGCAGGTTGGTTGATTGGTTGATTGGTTGATTTGAAGAATAGATGAGGATTGAGGATATCATACAGGAACTGGGGATAACGGTTTTTACCGGCGGAACGTTGTTGCAGCGTCCGGTGAGAGGCGCTTATGTGTCGGATATGCTCAGTGATGTAATGGGCAGGGCAAAGGAAAGCGATTTATGGGTGACCATGCAGACACACAAAAACATTGTTGCCGTTGCTTCGCTGAAGGATGTTACCGCGGTGTTGATTGTCAACGGCGGCAAACCCGATGAAGATACCCTGGCCCTGGCCGAATCAGAAAAAATTGTGCTGTTAGGAACACACGAAGCGACATTTACAGTTTGCGGACGACTTTACCAATTGATGGAGCGTGATGCAATGGTATAATGCTGATTTGCACATTCACACCGTGCTTTCGCCATGCGGAGGCCTGGATATGAGCCCGGTGAACATTATCGGGGAGGCTTTGGCAAAAGGACTTGACATGATTGCCATAACCGATCACAACAGTACAAAGCACTGCCGGCTGGCACAGGAAATCGGCAGGAAAAACGGTATCACCGTGCTTGCGGGTGCCGAGATCAATACAGTTGAAGAGATTCACTGTCTTACGTTCTTTGAGAATATTGAGAAAGCTGATCTTTTTCAGCAGTTCATCGACGAACAGCTCATGGTAATCCGGAACAAACCAGAGATATTCGGGCATCAGTACATTGTTGACGAAGCCGAAAACATACTCGGAGAGGAAGAGCGGCTGCTGGTAGCATCGTTGCAGGCAGGTATTGACAAGGTAGCCGCCAGGGTGAAGGAGCTTAACGGCATCTTCATTCCGGCGCACATCAATCGCCCGCACAATGGTTTATACAGCCAGCTTGGTTTTATTCCCGATTACCTGGATATGGACGGACTTGAGGTTTCGCGCATACCCGGATACGAGGAATTTATCAACGGGCATCCCGAAATTTCAGGCTACTGCCTTGTTACCAACTCAGACGCCCATCATCTCGAACACATAGGCGCTTCGTATACACGTTACCTGCTGGAAAAACCCTGCTTTGAAGAGATTCGCCTGGCACTAAAAAACAAAGGCGGGAGGAAGGTAAGCTGGCCATGAAGGACATTTCGTACCATATTATGGATATTGTGCAGAACTCGCTGAATGCAGGCGCCACAACAGTAAGGGTGGATATCCGGCAGGATAGCTCCGCCGGCCGGCTGACACTTCAAATAGCCGATAACGGCCGGGGTATGTCAGGTGAACTGCTCAGACAGGTTACCGATCCGTTTTTCACCACTTCGGTAACTAAAAAAGTGGGTCTGGGTCTGCCGCTGTTGAAGCAAAATGCAGAACTCACCGGCGGAACCTTTGCCATAACTTCGGAGGAAAAAAAAGGAACAACGGTTACAGCTGTTTTCAACAGCAATCATATCGACATGATACCCGTGGGTGATATAGCAGTTACCTTTAAAATGCTGATAGCGGCCCATCCCGACCGGGACTTTGTGTACAATCACCGTTGCAATGACGAGGGTTTCAGCATGGACACCCGGGTGGTACGGACCGAACTCGGCGAAATTCCGTTAAACCATGCCGACGTGTTGGACTACCTGTCGGGTTTCATATACAATAACCTGAAAGAACTGAAAAATGAAGATCAGCTTTAATAAGACTAAGTATAAATAATATCAGATCATACAAAATCATACATTATAAACAACATAGCAATTAATTTAGCGAACCAAATTAACAAGCAAATGGATAAAATAAAGAATCTTGCGGATTTGCGGAACCTGAAGGAAAAGGTTCAGTCGAAGACCAAACTGCGCGACAAGAGTGAAGTACCCGAACAGATGGTACAAATTAAGGTTGCCATGGCAACCTGTTGTATTGCTTCCGG
>JAFGVG010000350.1 GCA_016938095.1 Bacteroidales bacterium | reverse complement strand
TCCTTAACCTTACGACTGTTGCGCGAAGTAGCAAACCAGACAATGAAGTCATCCTTTACAGGGAAAGGATTCATGGTGCGTACCTGTGGTTGTCCCTGAAGATCAATGGTTACAAGTCCGCAATAAGTGGTTTCATCAATAATTTCGTGTGCCGCCAGGATAATGGTATCCCTGTTCACAGTGGTTTGTCCGTTCAACGTTACGTAACGGGAACCGGTGGCCGGAACGAGCAGTGCGAATACAATAAGGCTGTAGAAGTATTTCATAGCAGTTTATTTAAAAATGGGTGTCCGTAATAGGATCCCTGAGCTGCGATTTACCCTATTATTAGTTTCAACCAGCATTGAATTGCTTAAAAATAAAAGATAGCAGAGGTTCAGTTTGGCTTTCACTTTCAGAAAAGCAAAGTCATAAGGATTGTAACGACTATAACAAACCGTAACATCGATACAAACTCACCCTACAGAAGATTTAACAGCCATTTACAGTTGATATTTAACTTCTTTACAACTGCGGATTCGTAAAACGTCCCAGGTACTCTTCCCAATCACCAATTTCAAATTTACTTTCAATACGTCCTGCGCGATTTATTAAATAACAAACCCTGGAAGAATAGTCCGGCCTATATGAATATTGAATCAAGTTGTTGTCTTCTGCAATAACAAACTTACCTTTAAGATTAAAATCCTCAATAGGTTTTTGAAGGTTCTTCAGCGAATAATCTATTCCCAGAAACTCGAGGTTGCCGGCACAAGCTTCCGTTAAATCTTTATAATGCTTATAACTGCTTACGCGGGACCAACATGCTGTGACATTTATAATCAGTAAGTATTTGCCCTTATAATCGCCTAATGAAACCGTGTCGTTGTCAATGGAGTTAAAACTGAAATCAGGCGCAATCATACCAATTTGTGTACCCGTTTTTTCCGCAAAATGTTCTTCTTTTATCAGCGTAATATGAGTCCCATCCTTTGTGATGCTATGAAACCTGTAATACTGGTTACCCAGCTTCAGGTATTCTCCGGGCTGCAAAATATCACCGAAAAGCAAAGTGTCTTTTTGCTTTCCATCCTCTTCCGTTACAGCAGCCGTGGCATAATAGTCAAAACACCCACCATTGCTGTTTACAACTATGGTAAAAGGTTTATCATCTATAAAAAAGCTTGCGCTAACATGTTGTGAAATGCAGTTAAGAATATCGCCATTTTTATCTACACCTATGTTTATCCATGAACTTGCAGGTAGTATTATTGAATCATTGAAAATTTCGTAACGAAAAGGAATCAAAGATGCTGTTGAATTTCTTTGTATTGGGGCAATACTTCTCCAGGTATCATCCGTAAAATCCAGATTATTATTCTGATCTACAATCAATACTACCGAATCATCTGATTTTCCTTTTAAGACAGCTATGAAAAATTTAATACCGGCGTGTTTCGTAAATCCGGTTATATCAATATCCTTATTCCCGAGCCAATAATAAAGAGCAGCAGTATCTTTTCTGCTCTTTTTGAAGTCATAATAACCAACAAGATCAAGCATTTCAAGCGCTATTTGCGCACTATCAATATTGTGTGGAATTTTAAAAACTTTGTTCAGGCTATTATGGTCTGCATTTATGAAGTACAAATCGCCAACACCCGATGGGCCAATTAATCCAAAGCCTTTGTGTTTTGTGGTTTTCAGTAATAAAATACTATCCGTGGCTGAAAAAACATTTTTATTGTTTTGCGCATTCACGAACATATTAAACCCTAAAAGAACAGTAATGAAAGTGCAGATAATCTTATTCATAAGTGCCTGGCTTAACATTCTTTTTAACCTGTACCTAAATAACTAAAGCAAAAGCCAGATTATTGTCCGCTTGCGTGCTTCACGTCCAGGAAAATCCAGTCACTTTTATCTTCATCAAAACCAGAAAAATCTGCATCAGATCAGTATATCGCCGGTCCATCCGGCCCGGATGAGTTCAATTTTTGCGGCATCGGCAAATCCCAGGTGATGCCTGGTTTCTGCCAGCTGAATGTGTTTGGCTGGTGGATTCAGCGGCCGGCTTTCGCCAAAGTGCTGCCTGCGCCTGGCTTCGATAATTTGTAAACCCACTGCATCGGCAGCAACAGGGTCGAAACTCACAACCAGTCCTTTATAGGGCCATACAAATTCCTTACTGAAATGATGCGAACCTACATTGTGAAATTGGGGCGTGATCATCACCAGAATGTTGAGCCGGGTCTTTCCTTTGACCTCCGGCAATTCCCAAAGTTTGGCCAGATCGGCACACGAATCGCCATGATACGATGCCGGCTGCGGCGTGAACATAATGTAATTCTTGAGCAGGGAACCCACCCCCGACCAGGCATGCGTGCGCATGGGACGGGTATTGATCAGTGCAGTGGCCCGCATAAAAACCGGATCGCGCAGCACGCTCCTGTCGGCAATGCTGATATCTTGTTCCTTTATTCCAATTTTAAGCGCTCTTTCTTTCAATAACTGCTCAAGCTCGGCAGGTGTCGGTAAATTATTCCACTGGTTGGTTTTTATGCCCAACACATCGGTGGGTTTGATGAGTTGCTTCCAGGCCTGATCGGCTGAGCCGGCCTGGGTAAGCTTAACCACGGCTTCATCGAGCATACGCGACAGAATGTCTTTGTTAATTACACCCGCACCATCGAGTAATTGTTCATCGCGGATAAGGATGACACGC
>JAFGVG010000349.1 GCA_016938095.1 Bacteroidales bacterium | reverse complement strand
TTCCAGGTCGACATTAACGTGAGGGCCTGGTATAAAAACCAGGTATGGGGAGGCTTGTCGTACCGGTCGATGGAAGCCCTGTCGATTATGGTAGGCTATACCTACGAACGGAAAATTTATATCGGCTATTCTTACGACCTGGTGCTGAACCCGCTGGGAGCACACAATTTCGGATCGCACGAAATTATGCTGGGATACCGGTTTAACGATATAAAAGACTGATGACAGGTAAGGGGTGGCGATTGAAAACGATAGGGATCCTCATGTCTGCAACATTATTGTTGCTGATGGCTTCGTGCGGGAACCGTCACCGGCAATACCTGATCCCCGAAAAGCAGTTTGTACGGTTTCTGACCGACCTGCACCTGGCCGAAGCCCTTGGCACCAACCATGCAAACTATATTTCGGATTACCGGATCGACTCGGCCGGACTGTATGCCTCGGTTTTCAGAAAACACAATGTAACACGTGCCATGTTCGATTCTACCATGGCCTGGTATAGTCTGCGGCCCGATAAATTTGAAAAAATCTACAACGAAGTCACGGCCTCGCTTAAAAGTCTCGAAGAGGAGCTGGAAAAAGAGGAGCAGGCGGGGATAAGAACAGAGCTGATATGGGAAGATAAGCGGGTTTACAAGTTCCCGCCCCTGGGCGGAGATAAAATTTATATCGACGTTCCCATTTCAAAGACAGGCACCTATACGGTAAGCGCAAAAATTAAGATGCTGTCCGATGAGTTGTCGATCAATCCGCGTATGTCGGTTTACTTTTACAGTGATAATCAGACGCCCCATGGCCGCCGGCAGTTTTTCGATGAGGTGAAGTATACCGATCGTTCCGGCAAGGAGGTGGAATACAAAGCCACCGAAACTGTGAGAGACAGGCGTTTCACGCATATCAGGGGTTTCATTGTCAATTATTCCAACACCGACAGCTTGTTTGAGCGCAATATGGTGGTGACGCACATCACCATCACCCGCAAAATTGAGGAGTGACATTGCGTTGATGGGGACGGTAAATTTTTTACATCAACATTTTGCCAATCAAATCATTTTGGATATTTTTGCACTCCCAATACCCTTGCCGCATTTTCGGAATGACGCGTCAATGGCTTTGGCATAACCTTTTCATTGCCCATTTTCGATTATTGCTCATTGCTAATTGTTCATTGTTCATTGTTAATTGTTAATTGTTAATTGTTCATTGTTCATTGTTAATTGCCCCCGGCCCTATAGTTCAATGGATAGAACGGAGGTTTCCTAAACCTTAAATCCAGGTTCGATTCCTGGTGGGGCTACCCAAAAACACCCTTCAAAGGTCTTTGACCGCTTGAAGGGTGTTTTTTTTGGTAATGCTTTGACTTTACCAATTAATTTCGTAATTTTTAAAGCTTTAGCATCCTTTACTGTTCTGTAGATCTGTTGCGCTGTTGATTCTCAAAAGACATTGTGATGGCAGATAACGGAAATCATTCGGGACCCTCCGGGAAACTGGCGGATTTTTTCACTGACCTGGGCAACCTCACCGGTTTTACTGCTGACGTGATCAGAAAGGCCTTGAAAAAGAAACCGGAATTCATTGAATTCCTGCGTCAGAGCTACTTGGCCGGTTATCGCTCCCTACCGCTTGTTGGAATTACTGCTTTCATCATGGGCCTTGTGCTTACCCTTCAGATGAGGCCGGTTATGGCCGATTTGGGCGCAGAAGCCTGGCTCCCCGGGATGGTTATTGTAGCCATTGTTCGTGAAATTGGTCCGGTTATTACCGCGCTCATTTTTGCCGGTCGTGTAGCTTCGGGGTTCGGTGCAGAACTGAGTTCCATGCGCGTTACCGAACAAATTGATGCCATGGAGGTGTCGGGGATTGACCCGTTTAAATACCTGGTGGTAACCCGGGTGCTGGCAGCAACACTGATGGTGCCCGTTTTGGTAATTTATTCCGATGCCATATCTTTTCTGGGCTCATTCCTGGGCGTGAACATCCAGGACGCCGTATCCTTCCCGCTATTTCTAAGGAACGCCTTCAACTCGCTCCATTTCTACGACATCGTGCCGGCAACCGTTAAAACTTTCCTTTTCGGCTTTGCCATTGGAATCATCTCTTGTTACAAAGGATATTACACCAACAAAGGAACCGCAGGAGTGGGAATAGCTGCTAATTCATCGGTAGTGGCTTCTTCACTTGCGGTTTTTGTCATTGACCTGCTCGTGGTACAATTAACGGAATTGATGCTGTAATGGAAAGAGAAATTTTTACCAGCATAATCCGGGTGGAACACCTTTATAAATCGTTCAATGGGGAACCGGTGTTGCAGGATATCAGCTTCACCCTGGCCCCGGGTGAAAACCTGATCATCCTGGGAAAGTCGGGGGCCGGAAAATCGGTTTTGCTCAAGTGCATCACCGGATTGCTGGAGCCTGACAGCGGTAAACGGGTGCTTTTCAATCAGCTGTTGGATGAATTGGATGAAGACAGTCTTAATGTGCTGAAGAAAAGAATTGGCTTTGTTTTCCAGGGATCTGCCTTGTATGATTCCATGTCGCTTAGGGAAAACCTGATGTTTCACCTCAACCGGTCATCAATTCGTTTTACCGCCCGGGATAAGGATGCTCGCGTAGAAGAAATTCTGGACAAATTAGGACTGCTGAATGCTATTGACAAGATGCCGGCTGAATTGTCGGGAGGCATGCGCAAACGGGCCGGGCTTGCCCGTGCACTGGTGCTCAGGCCCGAAATTATTTTATACGATGAACCCACTACCGGCCTTGACCCTGCAACATCGCGTGAAATCAGTGAACTGATTCTGCGCATTCAAAGAATTTACCAGACATCGTCGGTTATCGTAACACACGACATGAGTTGTGCCCGGGCTACCTCAAACCGCATGCTCATTCTTGAAAAAGGATCTTTTATAGCAGAGGGAACTTACGCCAATTTAAGAGATAACCCTGTCAAGGCTGTTCAGGACTTTTTTATAAACTAACCCTGTTTAATTATGCCTGCCAAAACAAAGCACCGGATGATATTGGGTATGTTTGTGTTTCTGGGAATCGTCATTTTTTCGGTGACCATTTACCTGATCGGAACCAAACAGAATCTTTTCACCCCCAATGTGAAAATCTTTGCGGTATTTACCGATGTATTCGGACTGACTGTGGGTAATAACGTGAGGTTTTGCGGGATCGATGTGGGAACAGTGAGTGACATCAAAATCCTCTCGGAAAAAAATGTAAAGGTGGAGCTTTCCATCAAAACCGATGCCATCCCATACATTCATAAAAACTCCATTGCCACCATCGGAAGTGAAGGCCTGATGGGCAACAAAACCATCATCATCATCCCCGGAACATTGGAAGAACGGTCGCTTCAGGGCGGCGATACTTTGCTGGCCTCCCAGCCCGTGAACATTGATGAAGTGCTTTTGGAGCTGAAAACATCAACCCACAATATTTCGGTTGTTTCTAACAACCTGATTGATATTACCCGTCGTATACGCAATGGAGAAGGAATATTCGGCATGTTGTTCACCGATTCGGAATTAACGGGAAACATTGACCGTGTAAGTCAGAATGCCAACATGATTACCAAAAACCTGAATGACATTTCAGCGCGGGTTAAAAACGGGGAAGGCATTCTGGGAAAACTACTTGCTGATACGGTGTTTTCACACGAACTCAATAAAACCAGTAAAAACTTCATTGAAATTTCAGAAAACCTGGAAGGCATCACCGACAAAATCAACCGGGGCGAAGGCGTATTCGGCAAACTGTTTACCGACACGTCGCTCACCCATAACATTTACGTTACCAGTCAGCATTTGCAAACCTCAACAGAAGACCTGCAGGTTGTTTCACGCAATCTGCTGGAGATAACCGAAAAAATCAACTCGGGCAGCGGACTGATCAACAAGCTGCTTACCGATTCGGCCTTTGCCGGTAGCGTGGATACCACCTTTTCGCGGCTGAATAAGGGGATTGTAAGCGCCACCGAAACTTCGGAAGCCATAAAAAAAAGCCGGATGTTACGGTTGTTTTCCAAAAAAAACAACAAATAAAAATAACGTAGCCATACGGCCATCGTCCGGCGGCATTTTTCGTCGATTCAAAAAACATGCTTATGTTTGCATCGGATGTAACCATTTCTTAACATTACCCTATGCAAAAAAGAAGAACCGCAGTTTTACTGCTCCTGACCCTGTGGTATGCAAGTGTGAACGGCCAGTTGCTGAAACGCGACAGCATCGTCAGTTCGCTGACCATCAAAGGCGACTGGTTTATGGCCTACCAGTGGATAGACCCCAATCTCAACAACAACGCCTTCAAACTGAAACGGGGTTATCTCACGGTGGAAAACAAGTTCAACGATATATTCTCGGCACGCTACACGCAGGACATTACCATCGATGACGAAGGAGACGATGCCGGAAACGTGGAGCTCCGCTTTAAATACTGCTACCTGAAAGCCATGCTGCCCGATGCCGCCTTTTTTACCCATTCATACATAGTGGCGGGACTGGTTCACCGGCCGTGGATGGACTTTGAAGAACATGTAAACGGTTACCGCGTGCAGGGCGAAATGTTTCTCGACCGGCACAAAATAATAGGCTCGGCCGATTTTGGATTAACCTATGTAACACTGCTGGGTGGCAAACTCGATAATGACTACCAGGAGAATGTCAGTCGCTCCTATCCCGGAAAATACGGCAGTGTTGCCATTGGCATTTACAACGGTGCCGGCTACCATGCCCTTGAAAACAACAACAACAAAACTGTGGAAGGACGCTTTACCCTCCGGCCTTTTCCTGAGAAATTACCCGGGCTCCAGTTATCGTATAACATGGCCTTTGGCAAGAGCAACGACTCGCTCAGTTCTCCTTTCAGGGTAAACGCGCTTTACCTGTCGTACGAATCGCGCTGGGTTACGCTTTCGGCGCAATACTATACCGGGAAAGGCAATATGTCGGGGTCCGTAACCGGAATGAACGAAGGCTATTCACTTTTCGGGGAGCTGGTAATCCCCAACACTAAACTGATGGTTTTTTCGCGCTACGATTACTACGATCCGCATGCGCTGACAAGCTATGAAGTAGCCATTGCCGGGGTCGGGTATCGCTTTTACAGGCAAAACCGCATTTTGTTTGATATCGACTGGAATAACCGTAACGGTATCAAACGGGTTTACGAAGTAGCTTTGGAAATAAAGTTCTAAGCAGCAGCACAGACACTAGGCCTGCTTATAGCATCTGACCCAGTCGACCTCGAGTTCGGCCGGAAGCACCGAGCCGTTTACATCGTTATACAAGGATGAATTGATGTTAATAAACATGGGCACCTGGGGAACGCCCTGCGTAGTGGAATGTACCGGAACGCCATTGATCTTCCAGGTAAGTTTGTTGCTGGTCCATTCGAGTGAAAATATGCAGTAATCGAAACCATAACGGTTGCGACTTACCGAGGCCACTTTTTTATCCACACCACCCTTGGCATTGGGATTGCCCCAGAAGCTGCCAAAGGATATTTTCTTACCGGCCCGGGCTACATCGATATGCGGAAGCATAACATTAGATACCAGCCACATGCCGTGATTGACCGGGTAATTGCGGTTGAACCGGATTTTGGCTTCAAAAAGGCCAAACTGTTGCCGGAAACTTTTACCCGTGTTAACAATACCCGAAGTAAATTCAAAATCCTTGGGGAAGAACCCGATGGCCGGATTCCATACCTTGCCGCTGGCTTTTTCGCGCCGGGTGGTAATCTTCAGCACGCCTTTATCGGTTTGTACATTGCCTTCGGCAGGATAGAACTGCTTTTCGGCCATGTTCACATAGCTGTCCTTTAAAATGGCATCGGCATAAAAATACCGGGTAAGCCATTTCTGCACGTCGAGTTTTGGGGTATCAAACTCGTCGGCAAAGGTAAGTTCCCAACGCCTGATCTCGTTGAATTTTTTTGAATTTACAGTGCTGAAGTACCATTTAAGCTTTTCGGATTTTTTCCATTCGAGGTATTGCTGTTCCATACGGTATTCGTCCGACAATTCGAGCTTTTTCCTGGCCGGAAGCAACATGTATTCCTTGGTTTTCTGAAATTCGTCGGACTTGACAAGTTTTTCAAGGGCTTCATAACCGGTTATTTTTTCCGATCCGATCAGCAGTGTGAAATTGGCATAGTCTTTAGAATTGCGAAAGGCGAAAAAATCCCTGAATCTTTTGGTTTCCTTGAGGGTATTGAATTCCTGCCATTTTTCGTATTCGGGGGTGTCTTTAAATTCCTTGCCTTTGGATTTCCGGAGTGAGGCGAATTCGGCCGAGTGGACAAGTTTTTCGAGGGTATGATAATGCTTTACATCCTGTGAATTTTCGAATTCCAGGAAGTCTTTCAGTTCCACTGAATCTTTCAACCGGTAATACAGCCGGATGTCCTTTTGCTTCTTTAACCGGAGGTATTCCTTTTCTTTTCTGCACGCATCGGTATTGTTATATCGCTGCGCCATGATGGCCTTTTTCCGGTGCGCAAAATCAGGGGAGGTAACTGTTTTCTCCAGTTCGAGGTAATCTGCCAGTTCCCTGGATTGTGCAAAAGCTTTGAGATCGGCATATTCTTTTCTCAAAGCATCCTGTTTTGCCTCATAATCGGCTGTTTTCGGTACCCACCCGAAAAGAATTCTTAAGTTAATCATTGGTTTATGTAGATTCTGTTTCTGTAAACTAAAAACTAAAATAACCTGTTAAGATTGTACACCAGGGCCACTTTTTGATAAATATACGAAAAAGTAATCACTGTGTTTTACCTTCATCGTAAAAGTATACGGAAAAGGATGGTGAAAGTTTTATTGATGGAGCTTGTTTAAAGCAATATTAAAAAAGAGGCTGTCTAAAAAGTCAAAAAAAGAGCGTAGTCTGGAGACTACGCTTAGCATTCAAAGCTGACATTCAGCACAATGCGCTAGGCGTAGTTTACAACTACGCCTAACAAATTGATTTCTTAGACAGCCTCTTAAGGCTATTATTTCGTGTACAGGGCCTGCCTGCCGGGAGACAGGTGCTGTCAGCCGGTCACTGCGAGTATGGTAATGTGGTTGGCAGCCACCTCGACAATTCCCGAACGGATATCGTAAAATTCCTGCTTGTC
>JAFGVG010000348.1 GCA_016938095.1 Bacteroidales bacterium | reverse complement strand
TGGTAATGCCGGTTTTGTTTCTATCTCCTGATCTGCCCAGGCCCTGTCAATCAATGACATTATCTCCGGGTTTTGCTCTTCCTTCATAAGGTTATAAAGCATCTTCAATTCCTCTGCCGTAGCCTCGCCCCGCCGGAATCGTTCCAATAATTCCTTACTATTCAACTTATTTTCCATAATAGTTATATCCTGTATTACCACAAGTAAATAAAACTAATGAACGGGAAATGAAAAAATTTTAGGCTTCCTTATAAATCAGCCTGATATGCTGCCTGATAAAACTCATTGCCTTGGTGAGCTGGGTGTTAATGGTACTGTTAGAAATGGACAACCGCTCGGCTATTTCATTGTATGAAAGTCCCTCTTCGCGGTGCAACCTAATGATTTCCCGCCGTTTCGGGGGAAGTTTTTCCACCAGTTCATGCACCACCGTATCGAGTTCATTGAACAGGATCAGCTCTTCGGTGACAAATGAAGAATCGGAATGGTTTTGCCTCATATATTCGAGGTATCCCTGCCGGTAGACGGCCTTTCTCAATGCTTTGTATATGTTGTACCGGGCAATGGAAAAAAAATAGGATTCAAATGACTGTTGTACATCAATCTTAGCGCGATTCTCCCACAATGCCACAAACAAGGTCTGCACAATCTCTTCGGCATCTTCGTTGCAAGGAAGAAATTTCAGCGCCAGGTGATATACCCTGCCATGGTAACGATTGTACAACTCATTAAAGGCGGCAATATCGTCTTTCTTAAGTTTCTCAACCAGAAAAGAATCTGTGCTATTCATCATCCAGTGTAAACAAAAAACAAAAAGCTATGGTATTGAAATACTTTGCCCTGCCTTTGGAGTTGTGTATTTTGTGCCACAAGCACCAGGTTACAACAAACATAATCAAAAGATTATAAAATCGCAAGCATAACATGACAAACCTGCTTAACGGTCAATTAGCCCGAGGAGCTCATGGGGCCGGGCAATCAGCATTGCTGCACCATGTTCCAGCAATTCTTTTTCATCCCTGAACCCCCAGCGAACGCCAACCGCATACATACCGGCACGGTTAGCCGTCATCATATCCACATCTGAGTCACCCATATATACCATTTGTTCAGGCGGCACTTTCATTAACGCACTAATTTCCAACGCTCCAGCCGGATCGGGTTTTTTGGGAAAACCGTCCCGTGCACCGGTTACTTTTATAAACGGAACGTCACCCATCAGTTTCGAAACGATTTTATGGGTGAGTGGTTCGGATTTATTGGAAAAAACTGCCAGTTTCAGGTTCATTTGTATCAATGCTTCCAGAAGCTCACGCACACCTATATATAAATGTGTTTCAACAAGGCAATTTCTGTTGTAGTCCTCCATCATTTCGGCCAGACACTTTTCAATAATTTCGTTTTGCCTGGCTGCTATCGGTAAAGCCTGCCTGACCAAATTATCCAACCCACGCCCGACAAGCATTTTATAGCTTTCATTCTCATGCAGGGGATATCCGTAACGTGCCAGCACACGGTTCATTGAACCGGCAATGTCCGTCAAAGTATCGGCCAGTGTACCGTCGAGGTCAAAAATGATGCCTTTGAAATTCATTTTATATTGTTACTTTTTTTATTGTGAATCATGGTGATGTTGCATATGGAGACGCATGCAATACATGACATGCATTTAGAGACGCATGCAATGCGTAACACACAAGAGACGCATGCAATGCGTAACACACAAGAGACGCATGCAATGCGTCTCTACGGTTGGAAATGCATGTGGTAGCGGGCATGGGCTTTAACCTTTTCCAGTGAGAAAGGATCGGCATGGTATTTACCGGCTACATATAAATCCGACTGATCACAATAATGTTCACTGGCCGGAATTCCTGAATTGCCGGTAGGAATTACGGTAAGGGAGTTGTCCCAATCCGACAGGTCGAAAATATGCCGGTGTGACGCACCAAATTCCGAATCGAATGTTATTGCTGTGGTATAGCCATAAGGTGCCACGGTGTGAAAACTGCCTCCGACAGGATAAGGCCCGCGTCCCAGCTTGAAAACCTTATCCAAGATATTTACAGCGGAAAGCGGATGCTTCAGTGTCAGCCTGTGCATCTTACCCCATTCCCATGTTTCCGGTTCGCTTCCCAACTGCGACTCCAAATCCGCCACTGCTTTTTCAAATGCACACACCACCCTATCATTCAACAACTCCTTACTGCCGGGGGTTGTTACATCATCGAACCATTCCGATTCTGCTGTCTCCAGCATCTGATCCGTAGCATTGCGCCACACACTGCCCAGCCCCAGGAACTTATCATATAGTTCCGGTCCCATTTCATCGGCATAAATACAATGGATCAGGTTTACATACACCGATTCAAAAATCAGCGGTGCGGCAGCATCAGCCTCCATCACGTAATTCCAGCTTTTTAAAAGGTCAAATGACTTACGCCCGGTTGCCGTCAGGTTGTTATAGCCGTTCAGAGCATTGATGAAAACAGGCATATATGCTTCGGCCAGTTTGGAATACCGGTCGAGTTGAATGGCTTTGAAATCCTCAACAGAAAGCCTGTCCTTTGCGCTTAAAAGTGCTGCTATTCGCTCGTAACGGTTCGGCTGTGCATACCAGGTACCTATATGATAAGGGAAGTCTGCCGGAACAGTCCGGTTATTGGCCGATGCCACAAAACCGTTATCGGGATTATACTGATAGGGCAATTCCTCAAAGGGCACATAACCTTTCCATTCGTATTCATCGGTAATACCCGGCAATACACCAAAAGACAGGTCGCGTTTACGAATGGGTACGCCGGCAGCACAAAACAACCCTATGTTGCCTTTGCGGTCGGCATAAGCAATATTCTGGCTGATCGAAGTGAAGGTTTTCAGCGCCTCCTTAAAATCATCCAGGTTTTGGGCCCGGTTGAGCAGGTACATGGTTCGGATCTCGTCGCTCATTTCGTCACCAACCCAGTGCATTGTCACTACCCTGTTGCCAAAGTTCTTGAATCCGGAAACCACCGGACCGCGGTGGGTAAAACGTAGTGTTTTCTCTACCCGGTTTCCTTCTTTTGTGTTGATGACTTCCGTGCGTACCTCAAATTTCCGCCATTCCCCGTTGTATTCATAGGCGCCGGAATCCGCCGGATTTATTATCTCTTCGTAAAAATCCACGTTATCCACATAGGTATTGGTCATGCCCCAGGCAATGCTGTCGTTATGACCACAAATAACAAAAGGCGTACCCGGCAAAACGAGACCCGTCACATTCAGCTTACCTTCAACCACCTGGTGCATCTGGTACCAGATGCCCGGGATGTTCAGTCCCAGATGCATATCGTTGGCCAGAATTGGGGAAGCGGTTACGCTTTTGTCCCCCGCAACGGCCCAGTTGTTACTGGCATGCAGCACATCCAGGTGCAGTTCCTGTAGCATACGTGTGTGCATCAGTTGATCGGGCAACAGCAGCGAAAGGTTTTTTGGATCAGTGGCACCGGGATACACCGTCGGTAATTTCCTCAGCATATCCGGAAGCAATTGCCGGTAGCGCAACGAATCAACGGTTTGCTGAATTTCGGAGAGCAGTACTTCGCTCCAGCCCGATTTGAGATCCCATCCCATGTAGCCGATCATGTTAACCGTATGATAGGGTTCCCACAACTCAGGTTTGTAACCGAGAACACGGAATTCAAATGGCAACCGATTCTTATTGGCCTGTATATACTGATTCACGCCTTCCGAAAAGGCCCGGAGCACCTCAAGATGTGCTGAATCGAAATTTCTGAGCAGTTTCTCCGACTTATCCCTGAAACGGAGAGCACGCAGAATAATATCGTTTTCAATATACTTTTCTCCGAATATTTCTGAAAGCCTACCTTCGGTGACATGCCTCAGCAGATCCATCTGCCAAAGCCTGTCCTGCGCGAGCAGATAACCCGTGGCCAGGTAAAGGTCGTGTTCATTTTTGGCATAAACGTGGGGAATGGCAAAGCTGTCGCGGTACACTTCAACAGGCTCATACAGACCCTGGAGAGATACATCGGCATTATAATCGGGCAGCGGGGCGCGGGAAATATGCCTGATAAAAACTACAGCTGTAAGAATTATCAGGGCCACAAGCATTAAAACACCAAGTAAAATGCGCTTTAAAATTTTCATAGTATAGGATTTTGTTAGGGATATTCATGCAATCCGGGATATTTATTCCGGCCAGTGCGATAAAAATAAAACAAATTTTAGGTCGGGCCGTTAACCAATTGCTTAAAAATACTAATTTAGTTGTAATTCCTGAGAACGATTAATACTTAGCTGCATGAAAATCTATAAACTGACGATCTTTCTAATGGCTGTTATCGCCCTGACGCCTGTAACCGCACAGACCGATACCTTGGCAACGGAAAAAAAGACTGATAAAGTAAAAACCGGGTGGAATTTTGGTGCGTTGCCTGCAATTGCCTATGATACGGACATTGGCTTTAAATACGGCGCCCTGGTGAACCTGTATAACTATGGTGACGGCACCCAGTATCCCAAATATCGTCATTCATTATATTTCGAATGGAACCACACCACCAAGGGCAGCGGGACAAGTCAGTTTACCTACGACTCGGAATACCTGATCCCGGGCATCAGGGTATCTGCCGAAGCCAGTTACCTCACCGAGCAATCGCTCGATTTCTATGGATTCAATGGCTATGAGTCATTATACAATCCCGATCTCGAAGATGAAGAAAGCGACATGTATCTGTCGCGTATGTTTTATAATATGGACCGGCGGCTGCTCCGGTTAAAAGCCGATTTCCAGGGAAAGATCACCGGCAAGGAATTCCGTTGGTTCGCGGGACTGGAATACAATAAAGCCAAAATGGGGGTCGTGGATGTTGATAAATTAAATAAAGGTAAAGATATTGAAGACCAGTTGACAGATACTTCCCTTTTCGCCAACTACGTGGCCTGGGGCATCATCCCCGAAGATCAGGCCGATGGAGGGCAAACCACACTAATAAAAGCAGGACTGGTATATGATACCCGGGATATTGAAGCTAATCCCATGAAAGGGGTGTGGACCGACCTGCAGTTTTTGCTGGCACCCGGTTTTTTGGGCAACGGCGATCTATCGTATTCGCGGATGGCCATAACTCACAGGCAATATTTCACGCTGGCACCACAGGTACTTTCGCTGGCTTGCAGGCTAAGTTACCAGGCCAAGCTTGGTGGCAAAATGCCCTATTATATGCTGCCTTTTGTATACAATACCGCTCCTTCTATTACACGTGACGGCCTGGGAGGATCCAAAACGATCAGGGGCATCATGCGTAACAGGGTTACCGGCGATGATTTTGTTTACGGGAATATTGAAATGCGCTGGAAGTTTTACCGGAATATTATTTTTAACCAGAATATTTATTTGGCACTGAGTGGTTTTATCGATGGCGGCATGGTAACTGGCAAGTATGACATTGATTTATCGAATGCCAATGTTCCAGACGACCAGCTATATTTGGTGCAGGCCGGTGATGAAAAACTGCATCTGGGAGTAGGAGGAGGACTACATATTGTTATGAATCAGAACTTTGTCATCGCGGTTGACTACGGACGCGCATTGGATCCCGAAGACGGAAAGAGCGGGTTGTATATCGGGTTGAATTTTTTGTTTTAAACAAATAAATCCTAAAACTATTTTACATCCCAATAATTCCTTTATTTTTGTATTGATAATCTATTTATTTTTTATTTTTTATTCTATGAACATTTACGTAGGTAATCTTCATTTCAATGTTAGTGAAGACGAATTAAGAAAAGCTTTTGAAGAATACGGTGAAGTTGCATCGGTTAAGATCATCTCCGACAAGTATTCAGGCAGAAGCAAAGGTTTTGGTTTTGTTGAGATGCTGAACGACAATGAAGCCCAGAACGCTATTGACAGTCTGAATGGTGCCGAAATTAAAGGTCGCGCAGTGAACGTTAATCAGGCAAGAGAGAAAGAGAATAACACTGGAGAAAGAAGAAGTTTCAGACCAAGATCCTAAAACCACATGTAAACTGACTAAGCCCAGGGCTGGTCAGTGTTGTGACAAACACTGACAGGTTAACACCCGCCTGTCAGTGTTTTTTTTGACCCGTTACATTAACTGGCAGTAATTTTTTGTTGCCATTCAGTAATCTTTCACAATTGATTTTAGCTCATTTAAGCGTAACCTGAAGACCTTAACTGTTAACTTAAGATTCTATAGAACAAGGCACTCGCTTTATTAGCTTAAGCTGAGTTTTATGTATAATTATGGGAGCAACTTTTTTCTTATTACTTAGTGGTAATGAAAGGATATCGTTGTGTCTAATGTCTAATAAATAATTGATCAGTAATATTGATTGCCCGGAGGGCATATAGTATTGTAGAAAGCTAATATTGAATCGCTATCATACCGCGGAGCGGTTATAGTCTTAGGGAATAATATTTTTCGTGATGAATACTATAACCGCTCCGCGGTAAAGGATACATATCCTATACAAATTTCTACAACACTATAACCGCTCCGCGGTATAGGTATGTATCCCATACAAATTTATAGATTTATCAAGCTAAGACAGTTTAAATAGTTAGTTATAATATTATTTTGTTTCATTGTTGTCCGGGCAAAATTTGTCAGATTATTTAAAGCCCAATATTTATTGCGTCCCTACGGGACTTTGAGAGTTGAGAGGTGGCTTTTCTTTTCTACCCATATTTGG
>JAFGVG010000347.1 GCA_016938095.1 Bacteroidales bacterium | reverse complement strand
GTCGTTTTCCACCACTTTTAGCGCAATGCCTTCGTCAACCCAGTTGTACAGGTCGGCCGACGAATAACAGCTGACACCCACCATGGCCCTGTTTCCCGCGGGACCTTCAATTTTGTGTTCGCCAAACCAGTAATAACGGTCGCCACTTTTGAGGATACCGCCGCCATGCGCGTTAATATGGTTTCTATTATTGTCGGGCCATTTTGAGCCTGGGGTAAACGAATTCAGTTTGTTGATTCCGGCATCACCGGATCCTACCAAAAACGCAAAACAAACCGGCAAAAAAAGAATGTAGTGTTTCATGTTACGGGTGATTTAACTGTGGCAAAATTAGCAAATTATGCGCATCCGGCGACTGATTAAGGAAACGGTAATTGTATAAAGTCATATATAATCGCGAATCCTGCAAATTCACTATCTTTACCTGCTAAATAAAAAAAACAACCCATGAAATACAGCATGCACCGTTCAGAAAGTGATGAAAATAGCAATTCCCCAAAAAACGAAGGAATCCGCAAAATCATCGAACAAAAATTCCTGGAACAACGAAAGATATTTCTGTGGGGACAGGTGGACGATGAATCGGCCGAAGACATCGTAAGCAAGTTGTTGTACCTTGAATCGGCAGATCCGGGCAAGAAGATTACCTTCTTCATCAACAGTCCGGGTGGCATGATCACCTCAGGATATTCCATTCTCGATACCATGAACCTGATTTCTTCACCTGTATCGACGGTGTGTATGGGTCTTGCCGCCTCCATGGGATCGCTGCTGCTTTCTGCAGGCGAAAAAGGCGAAAGGTATATTTATCCGTTGGGCGAAGTGCTTATTCATCAGCCCAGCATTGGTTACCTGCAGGGACAGGCCAGTGATATTGCCATTCATGCCCGGCAGATCATCAAATCGAAAGAAATTGCCGCTGATATCCTGGCCAAAAACTGCGGCCAGACGGTAGATAAAATAATGAAAGATTTTGACCGCGATTACTGGATGAATGCCGAAGAGTCCATGGCATATGGGATAGTGGATAAGGTATATGCCATTTAAGGGAGCGGTATTTGATTTCAATGGCACGCTGTTGTGGGATACAGCCTTACACAACAGGGCATGGGATGTTTTTCTGGAAAGGCATCAACTGTCGCTGACCGACCGGCAAAAAGACGAAAAAATTCACGGGCGTAACAACGAGCTGATCTTTCCTGCCATTTTCGAAAGGGAGATGGCCCCGGAAGAGATTTTCCGTTACGTGACCGAAAAAGAAGCGCTCTATCGGGAGCTTTGCCTGCAGACCGGAATCGGTTTTGCTCCGGGTGCGGTTGATTTTATTCATTTTCTGAAGGAAAGGGGCGTGAGGATTGCCATTGCCACTGCTTCTGGCAAGGAGAACGTTGATTTTTACCTCGATTATTTGAAATTGGGTCAACTGGTTGATTCCAGTCACATTGTTTATAATAACGGAAGCTACAAGAGCAAACCCAACCCGGAAATTTTTCTGGCCGCCATTCAATTGCTGAATCTTTCGCCACACGAGGTGGTGATATTCGAGGATTCACCGGCCGGAATTGAAGCAGCCCGGAGGGCCAATCCAGGAAAGGTCATTGTTGTTGACTCCAATGGTCGTGCTGACAAAAACGAATCAACAGACACCATCTGTCACTTTGATGAGGTGGACCATAAGCTATTTATCTGAGGCATTATATTTGCCGGTCGATAAAACCTTTTACCTTTGCCGTGGAATGGGTAAACAGGTATGGCTAAAGCGCAGAAGAGCATTGTAAAACAATCACAGGACCGGAGCCGGAATTCCGGCGTACAACAGGAGGCAAAGCCTTCGCGTAAAGTATTGGATGCCGCAGGGTTGAAGAAGAAGCTGAAAGAAAACGCGGAATTACTGGAAATCACCATTCCGGTAATTGAAGAATTGCATGAATTTCTGCATGGGACAGGGTTCATTATTATCTTAACTGACCGTACCGGTTGTATTCTTGAAATTTCAGGTGACATGGCACCGCTTGAGGAAGCGCGACAGCAAAACATGTTGCGGGGTGCCTGGATGGGCGAAAAGAGCATCGGCACCAATGCCATGGGAAAAGCGATAGCTGAAAATGCACCTGTTCAGGTAACGGCAACTGAGCACGTTAATCCGGCCTATCAGAAATGGAATTGTTCTGCTGCACCCATACACGATTTGCCGGGTTCCATTATTGGTACGCTTATCCTTGCCGGCAGCGGCAGCCTGGCGCACCCTCACACCCTGGGTATGGTGGTGGCCGCAGTAAGTGCTGTTGAGAACCGGATCAGCAACCTAAGTATTCAAAAGCAACTGGATAATTCAAACCAGTTTGCCTTTGCCATGATGAACAACTTGTCGTATGGCATGTTTGCCATGGATCTGAACGATGATATCCTTTGGGTTAACGATACGGCTTGCCGGTCGATCAATATCCGACGATTACACCTCATCAATATTCCCATCGAAGGTATATTCCCCGGCTGGAAAGCCGTTAAAGAGGCCATCCTGAGTCATGATACTTACCTCGATGTGGAGGGCCGGTTTAATATCCCCAGGCACAATGAAAAATACCTGTTCAGTGCTTACCTGATCAAGCCCAAGGAAGGGGAAATACTGGGCTATTTACTGACTTTCAGGGAATACAGCGGTATACTGAAGATCATCAACCAGTATGCAGGAAACACTACACGTTACACATTTGATGACCTGATAGGTGAAAGCAGGGCAATGAAGGAACTGATCAGGTATTGTAAAACCATCGCCCGCAATCCCAGCACCGTGCTGATAACCGGTGAAACCGGTACCGGCAAGGAAATCATTGCGCAATCGATTCATCAGGCCAGTCCCCGGCACGATGCCGCCTTTGTGGC
>JAFGVG010000050.1 GCA_016938095.1 Bacteroidales bacterium | reverse complement strand
AATTCCATTGGAAACGAACTTAAAATGGAGTATTCTTTAATGGAGCATTTCATGGGTTACCGGTTCGGACTTTTTAATTATGCCACAACAATAACAGGTGGGTATGCCGATTTCAACTTCTTCCACATAAGCGACGAGACTTCGTTTACCAAATAGTGTAACCATGAAAACCACATTTCTGACAAAAGCAGGTTTAACGGTTGTGTTATTACTCCTGACCTATGGCCTGGCAAATGCCAGGGAAACCCGGGTAATCAGTCCCGATGGAAAGCTGGTGGTTGTCATTTCATCAGAAAACGGGTTGCCAACTTATCAGGTTATTTACAAGGACATACCGTTTCTCAGGAAATCACCGCTTGGTTTAAACACTGACATAGGCGATTTTACCCGTGATTTATCATTGGATAGCACTATAAACCTGCAAAAAATTACAGACCATTACCAACTGCCCAATATTAAAAAAAGCAATGTTCATTACGAGGCATCTGAAGGGGTGTTTACCTTTTTGAAGAAGGGGAAAGCCGTGTTTGATGTCATATTCCGGGTAAGCAACAACGATGTGGCTTTCAGGTATAAAGTTTATCCGCAGGGTGAACGGCTAGCCTGTGTTATTCATCAGGAATTGACCGGTTTTGCCATGCCCGACAGTACCACCACCTTCCTTTGCCCACAGAGTCAGACCATGGTTGGCTTTGCCCGTACCATGCCCAGTTATGAAATGTCCTATACGCCCGATGCACCGACAGGGCAAAATGGTATCGGCAACGGATACACCTTCCCCTGTTTATTCAGGTTGAACGGCACAGGCTGGGTGTTGATTTCAGAAACGGGGGTAAGAAGTAATTACTGTGGCAGCCGGCTGATCGGACATGCCAATGGATTATATAGCATTGGTTTCCCCATGGAAGGAGAAAACAACGGCAACGGAACAGTGACACCCGGGATTTCACTTCCCGGATATACACCCTGGCGTACTTTAACGTTGGGCGAATCGTTGAAACCCATAGTTGAAACCACCATCCCCTTTGATGTGCTGGAACCCTTTTACGAAGCATCCAAAAAATATGAATATGGTCGTGGCTCATGGAGTTGGATCATTGGCATGGACGAAAGCACCAATTTTGAAGAACAAAAACGATATATCGATTTCAGTGAAGCCATGGGGTATGAATCGGTTTTGGTCGATGCCTTGTGGGATACCCAGATCGGCCGTGATAAAATAGCTGAATTGGCGCAATACGGAGCAGGTAAAAATGTTGCCCTGTTCCTTTGGTACAACTCCAACGGATATTGGAATGATGCGCCGCAAAGTCCGCGCGGGATTATGGATAATCCTGCCACCCGCCGGAAAGAAATGGCCTGGATGAAAAGTATCGGCATACGCGGTATCAAGGTCGATTTCTTCGGCGGCGACAAACAGGTGACCCTGAAACTCTATGAAGATATCCTTTATGATGCCAATGATTACGGACTCCTGGTCATTTTTCACGGGTGTACCCTACCCCGCGGCTGGGAGCGAATGTTTCCCAACTATGCTTCAAGCGAAGCTGTAAGGGCCAGTGAGAATCTGCATTTTGCGCAGGAGAACTGCGATGCCGAAGCCTTCAACGCCTGCCTGCACCCGTTTATTCGCAATACCATTGGCAGTATGGATTTCGGAGGCAGTACGCTAAACAAATACTACAACAGCAAAAACAGTGGGGAAATGTGGGGCGGTCGCCGGATAACCTCCGACGTTTTTGCCCTGGCAACAGCGGTTTTATTCCAAAGCGGGGTTCAACACTTTGCGATGGCGCCAAACAATCTGACCGATGCACCCAAATGGGCGGTCGATTTCATGAAGGATATCCCGTCGCTTTGGGATGAGGTGCAGTTCATTGACGGTTACCCCGGTAAATACGTGGTGATCGCACGCCGTAATGCCGGTAAATGGTATGTCGCAGGTGTAAGCGCGCAAAAGGGATTGCTGAAACTGAAACTGAATCTGCCCATGATCCAACCCGGCGAAGAATGCTTACAATATGCTGACGATGAAACACTGAGCGGCAAGACCACCCTGATGAAAATGAACAAAAAACAACAGCTTGAAGTGACCATCCCCGAAAACGGAGGATTTGTGCTGGTGAATGAATAAGTGTAATTCAAAAAAATTAAACAATGGAAGTAAACAACAAAAGAAAACTGAAGACAGTTTTGGTATTCATAATCTCAACAGTTTGTTTTGTACTAAGCAGCCATTCAGCATTTGCACAGCAACTGCAGGTAAACGATCTTGGCTACTTCGAAAAACAGGGCGTGAATGTATTGGTATTCAGCAATGAATATAATGGGTTTTTCTTTGATGAGAAAACAGCCGGAATAGAGTTGATTCATCATGGTGTAAGAACCGTTACCGGTGGCGCAGTCAGGCTGCAAAACACTCCTGAGCAATGGGATTTGATACCTGCAGTGGTAAGCCGGAAGGCAGACAAAAATAACAATACCATTGAAGTTGAATTGCGCTATGAAAAATTTGATTTCAACTCCCGCGTTAGTGTTACACCAAAGGATAATGGGGTTATCATAAGCGTTTATCTCGACAAGCCCCTGCCAAAGGAACTTGAGGGACGAGCAGGGTTCAACCTGGAGCTTTTGCCTCCCGCTTACTTCGAAAAGACTTTCCTGGCCGATGGAAAACCCGGGACGTTTCCTTTGTATCCGGCAGGCAATACCGTTATCCGGCCGGCAGCTGAAAAAATACCCCAGTTTGCCGATCATACCACCTTTGACGACCGCGGCCGCAGTGAGTTTATCGATCCCAAACCATTGGCAGTCGGAAAAATGCTGGCATTGGCGCCAGAGGATCCTGAGCGCTTTATCAAAATCAAATCGGAAACCGAATTAATGCTGTTTGATGGCAGAAACCTGGCCCAAAATGGCTGGTTCATCATCCGCAGTTTATTGCCTGCAGGCAAAACCGGAAATGTACTACAGTGGTACCTGGAACCTAACGCAGTTTCCGGCTGGGTAAGGCCACCGGTGATAGGCTTTTCACAGGCCGGCTATCATCCCAACCAGGAAAAAGTTGCCGTAATTGAACTTGATAAAAAAGATACGCCAAAGCAGAAAGCCTCGCTGTGCAGGGTAAATGAAAATGGTGAAATCATTGAACAACTCGTTGCCGATCTTCAGCCCTGGGGTGCATACCTGCGGTATAACTATGTAAGGTTCGATTTCTCATCTGTTGAAGAACCCGGACTTTACTTCATAAAGTATGGCGATCAGCAAACCAACACCTTTTCCATTGACGCCAGTGTTTACGATAATATCTGGCATCCCACCCTGGATGTTTGGTTTCCGGTACAAATGGACCATATGCAGGTCAATGAAGCATACCGGGTTTGGCACGGTGTTCCCTACCTGGATGACGCACTTCAGGCACCTGTTAATCATCAGCACTTTGACGGATACAATATGGGGCCGACGACCGATACAAAATTCAAACCCTTTGAACGTATTCCGGGGTTGGCAGTGGGTGGCTGGTTTGATGCAGGAGATTTTGACATTCAGACCGGTTCGCACAACAGTGTGCTATTGCAGTTTGTAGAGGCCTGGGAAAGGTTTAACATCGATCGCGATCAGACCTTTATCGACCAGGCTACCCGTTTTACGGATATCCACCGACCCGATGGCAAGCCCGATTTGCTGCAACAAATTGAGCATGGAGTGCTTAATGTGGTTGCCCAGTGCAAAAACATAGGCTTCCCGGTCAGGGGTATTATTGTACCAAATCTTCACCAGTACCACCACCTGGGTGACGCATCCACTGAAACCGATAATCTTCCGTACAATCCCAATCTGAAGCCCTATGAATCCGATGGCCAGTCAAGCGGGACGCCCGACGACAGGTGGGTT
>JAFGVG010000346.1 GCA_016938095.1 Bacteroidales bacterium | reverse complement strand
TTTGCGATAACCACCCGGTAAGTTATAACGGAAAAATAACCGGGACCTTTGACCTGACCGAAGAAAAAAACAGCGATCAGGCACTGGTACTGTTAAAAGGGTGTGGATTTTAAACACAAAACACGCAAAGGGAAATTAACACAAGAAGCTGTGTAAAAAGTTATAAAAAAACGTAGTCTGGAGACTACGCTTAGCATTCAGAGCTGAAATTCAGCACAATGCGCTAGGCGTAGTTTAAAACTACGCCTAAAAAATTGACTTTTTACACAGTCTCATCAATAGCCGATAATTTCGAAAGGCAGGCTGATGTTTTCCTTGAATTCCAGTCCAATATCATACATATCTTCATCGTCCTGTTCGTAGTACCAGAGGATATTTACCTCGTGGCCGGCTTCTTTGAGGCCTTCGAGTTTGATGAGGATATCCTGCACCAGCTTGGATGTGGCTGTATTGAAGTATATGTATTTAAAAATAAATTCGGTTTTTTTGGCCGGGTGTGTTTTGTATTCATCAAGCCAGTCGAGTATAGGCTGATAAAATGTAACCACATCCTCGGGCAAAGAGCGGCCAGATATCTCAAAGAGATCGTTATCCGGATCAAAAATAACCCTTGGGGTATCATTGGTGCCCTTGATATCTAATGGTTCCATGCTGGGAATGAATATTGACTTAAAGGTATTAAAAGAAATTAAAAAGGCAAATATTCCGGAATAATTTTAAACCGGGGAGGTTATGGCAATAGCCGAAAAGCTAAGACCGTTTAAACATTAAGTAATATCAATATCGGTTTGGATTCTGTTGAAATTTATTAACTGCCGGACACACATAGCCGGCAGATTTATTTGAACACAAAGCGCATAAAGTGAAATCAACACATCTTGTCCCGCTTTTGCGGGAAAGAACACTAAGAACCAGGCACACGAAGGAAAGTCCCGCTAATGGCGTGTACGGCGCTGGCAGTGTGGTGTGGAGTATGCCGACCCACCAAAGCAGGTATAAATGCAAAAAGTACTAACTTTAACAAAAAAAACATGATGTATCAACCCAATCCGTCCCGGTACGAGATTATGCAATATAATCGCTGTGGCAAAAGCGGACTGAAGCTCCCGCCCTTATCGCTGGGTCTCTGGCATAACTTCGGAGGCGTAGATGTTTTTGAAAACGGACGTGCCATGATCCGTAAGGCTTTTGATGCGGGAGTCACCCATTTTGATCTCGCCAACAATTACGGTCCCCCTCCGGGCAGTGCAGAAGAAAACTTCGGCGCTATCCTCAGGAAGGACTTCAGTGCTTACCGCGATGAACTGGTGATCTCCACCAAGGCAGGTTATACCATGTGGGAAGGTCCGTATGGTGACTGGGGGTCGAAAAAATACCTGGTAGCCAGTCTCGACCAAAGTCTTCTACGGATGAAACTCGACTATGTGGACATTTTTTATTCACACCGTCCCGACCCCGAAACGCCTCTCGAAGAAACCATGGACGCCCTGGCCCATGTAGTTAAGCAGGGAAAGGCTTTATACGCAGGTATTTCGAATTACCCGGCCGACAAAACAAATGAAGCCGCAAAAATGCTGCGCAACATGGGCGTGCCCTGCCTGATTCACCAGCCCAAGTACTCCATGTTCGAGCGTTGGGTTGAAAAAGGACTGCTCGATGTGGTTGAGCAGGAAGGAATGGGACTCATTGCCTTTTCGCCCCTGGCACAGGGACTGCTTACCGACCGTTACCTGAAAGGCATTCCCGAAGGTTCGCGGGCATCAAAAGCGCATGGCTTTCTGAAGCAGAAAGACATAACACCTGAAAAGCTCGATAAAATAAGCCGGCTTAATCAATTGGCGCTGGCAAGGCAACAATCGCTTGCACAAATGGCCATTGTCTGGCTGTTAAAGGATAAGCGGGTAACCTCTGTCCTTATTGGAGCAAGCTCAACGGAACAACTCGATACCAACCTGGAAGCGTTAAAGAACACTTCCTTCACCCGCGATGAACTGAGAAAAATTGAAGAGATCCTGTCCTGACCTACTCGTATTTAAGCATTTCGGCCGGATTGGACTGGGCAGCTTTATAGGTGCGGTAACTTACCGTAAGAAAAGCTATTAACAGCACTATGACCATCGACAGTACGAAATCCCAGGCATTGGGGGCGATGTGGTATTCAAAATGCTGAAGCCACTTGTTCATTGCCAGGTAAGCTATTACCCATGCCGGTATGGTTGCCAGCACGATCAGCAAAGAGAATTCGCGCGAAAACAGAGCGATGATGCCTGTCACGGATGAGCCCATTACCTTTCGCAGCGAGATCTCGCGAGCCCGTTGCTCGGTGGCAAAAGAGGTAAGGCCAAATAAACCCAGGCTGGCGATGAAGATGGCCAGGATGGAAAAAGCAACCGCAATTTTGGCAGTCCGGCGTTCCTCTTTATAAAAGGTTTCAAATTCCTGATCGAGGAAGAAATACTGAAAAGGTTCATCATTGGTAAAGCTGCGCCAGAGTTTTTCGATTTGTCCAACTGTTTGGGCAATGTTTTCGCGGTTTAGCCTAATGGTAAGGTAGCCAGCCCAGTCCCAACTGGCAGGTTTCAGCACAAAAACATGCGGTTCGATTTCCTGTCGCAACGACTGGAAATGAAAATCGTTGCATATGCCCAGTACGTTCAGGTATGTTTTTTCATCTACCGTGTATCCGGGCTGGATAAATCGTGTATTGAAAGGTTCTTTCAGGTTAAAGCGGCGCACTGCCTCCTGGTTTATGATAATACCGGCTGAATCAACGCCAAAATTGCGGTCAAAAGCCCTGCCTTCGGCAAGCGATATGCGGTAAGTCGACAGGTAATCATAGTCGACCCAGTTCACATGCATCAAATAGGTTTCCTCGTTGGAGCGGCCTTCGATCTGAAATCCGTTGTTGTTATTGGGATATCCCGGAACTGCGGTGGAATTGGCGCAATTGATAACGTTGGGTATTTTCCTGAGTTCTTCCTTAAATGGAATAATCTGTTTTCGAATGCCGTCGGCTCGCCTGATCACCAGTAGCTGTTCCTTATCGAAACCCAGGTCCTTGCTGACCATGTAATGGATCTGGCGGTATATCACAAAGGAACTGATGATAAGAATAATGGATATGGTAAACTGGAAAATCACCAGCATACTGCGCACCCATACATTTGAGACCCCCTGGCGGAACTTTCCGTAGAGCACTTTTACCGGCATAAACGAAGACAGGAACCAGGCCGGGTAGCTGCCTGAAAAAAAGCCGATGAGGATGGTAAGCAATATCAGTCCGGGAATCACATACCACCGTGTAAAATACCCCACCCTGAGGTTAACCTGGAGCATATTGTTGAAAAAGGGCAGAAGCAGTTCGACAAGCAAAATGGCTATTAGCAGGGAAATAAGGGTAATGAAAACCGATTCGATCATAAATTGCCAAACCAGCAATCCCTTGGT
>JAFGVG010000345.1 GCA_016938095.1 Bacteroidales bacterium | reverse complement strand
ACAACAAACCGTGATCCGAAGGATCGTGGTGAACTAAAAAAAAGAGAGGGCTTCGGCCCTCTTTTTTTTTAGAGCCAAGAGCCAAGACCTGTCTGGCCGGCAGGCCGGTCTTGGCTCTTGGTTCTTGGTTCTTGAATCTTTTCTTCTTTGTTAATTTCTTTTTTCTTAACTTTAGATTACCCTATTTATCTTTATTACTACGTAAGCTTACCAAAGGTCTGACAGAAACTGTGTTTATAACTTAACTGGCTTTAAACAATAGGGTATCACTATGTTACTTTCTTCTCTGCCGTTTTTCGGCCCTGCAGGATACAATGTCGCCCCTGCACCTTTCACTCCCAATGGTTGCAACTGGAATTTCATCTATTTTTTTAACTAAATACAAACAATATGAGAAATTTTACCAGGTTATGCTTTTTTGCGGTTCTGATGGCACTATGCTGGCCGGCAGAACTTACCGCGCAGTATTTGGTGAGCGGAAATGCGGATCCCGAAGCCAACGGGGTGTATTTGTTTTCCTACATGGATGAAGGGAAACCCGTGTATAGCAACGGCCCATTTTTCTTTGATTACAGGGGATGCACCACCAAATGGGCTATCGTTCGGAACGGTGAGGATCATCCCATTTACAGTACGCAAGCCGATGGGGATGTTCCCCCCAACACCGGCTGGCATATTGGCGGAAAATACACCGGCGTGGTTGAGAGCGTGGTTATGGTAGCTGCCATGAACAGTATGGCATACCACAAAGCAGCTATTGTGGAGTCATTTGCAGACGACGGCTCCTTTAACGACAGCATACTGATTATGCTGAATGCCATTGAAAATCCTTTTACAGGCGAGAATGGCGATGATTTTGTAGCCGACGGCAAAGTTAACGTATCCAACCTGCCCGAAGGTCTTTCCATCAGCGTTATCCGGAAAAGCGATAACATGCTTACCGCTTATTTCACTGGCACAGCAACAGCACACCAGGTTGCCGACAATGTCCACAACCTCACGCTGGCATTTCAAAACAGCGCTTTTACCGATCGCGATGCTTCCGAAGTAGGTCATGCTACGGTATCCAATCTGAGGGTGCTGTTTTCGGAGAAGTACATCGTGTACGACGCCGATTTGACGCCTTCGGTGAATGACACTTTTTACCTGGCCGGATTATTCAACAACAGGCCGTTTTACCAGCAGGATGACAAAGACTACATCTTTATTTATAAGGGCTGTCAGTACGGTTCACAATGGGCCTTAACCGATTATGATGGTGGATGTGCTTACTATTCCACATTTACCGGTGGCGAAACCTTGCCTTTTACGGGCTGGTATGAGGAAGGAGGCGGCGACGGAACCGATGACACGCTATACATAATGCAGCCGAATAGCCTGCATTACAGCAGTGCCTGGATGAAAGAAGACACCCTCAGTGACGGCTCACTGGCCGATAGCCTGTTGATAACCTTTATGGCCCGCGAAAGCGGGAATGTCTTCACAGGCAATAACGGCGATGATTTCATTGCCGATGGCAAGGTTACCCTTGTTAACCTTCCCGAAGGGTTCACCGGAACACTTATCCGCACCAGCGACACTACACTGGTATTTCGTGCCGAAGGCAAGGCCCTGGTTCACGGTTTTAATGCTTCGGTTGACAACTTTGGCTTTGCTTTTGCCAATGCTGCCTTTACCGGCAATAATGCTGCGGCGGTGGGCAATACGCTGGTAAACAATATTAATCTCTATTTTAACCCGTATGTTGCAGTTACCGGGGCTCAGGACTCTCCCGAGGCCAACGGAATCTTTGCATTTAACGGTTTTTATGCCGGGAAACCTATGTACACCAAAGACCAACTTATTATTGCCTACCGGAGTTGCGATGCCAAATGGGTGCTGGTCGACGGTGATCCGGATGACTGTCCCCTATACTCTACCGCAGTTGACGGTGATTATCCCGGTGTACCGGGCTGGTCAGATGGCGGACAGGGGGGTGATGGAAACGACAGCATCCAGGTGTTGTTCAGCAATACCCTTTTAGCACCGGAAACGCTTTTTACAGAATCATCAGCTGACGACGGTTCATTGTATGACACGTTGGCCGTTGTGCTCTACACACTGTTTGATGAAAATACCTTTAGCGGAAATAACAACGATGATTTTGTGGCCGATGGTAAGGTATCGTTCAACAATGTGCCGGAAGGACTCACGCCCAAAGCATTGCGTGCAAACGACACAACGGTGCTGCTGTTGCTGGAAGGGAACGCGGTTAGCCATGTTTTTAACAACAATATCCATAACCTGGAAGTTACTTTTAACGAATCGGCTTTTACCAGTGTTGCTGAACAGGTATTTAACCCCACCATTACAGGTTTTTCGATTCTTTACCAAACAGCCTTTGAAGTGATGGGAGGAACCGAAGGCAACGGAACATACCTGCAGGCAGGTATCTTTAACAACAAGCCCTATTTTGTCAATGGAGACTACCTGTTGGGTTACAGGGGCTGCGATGTACAATGGGTAATCGTGGATGGTGGCGACCCCCTGAACCTGAACCGTGGATACTGTCCGGTTTACGCCAACGAACAGGAAACGGAATGGCCTCCTGTCAGCGAATGGGATGATGCTGATCTGCGTGTGTATCAGCACAACAGTCTCAACTACAGCAAAACCACCTTTAGCGAATCGGATGCCAACGATGGGTCAATCAGCAATGCCGATACCCTGGTAATTACCTGTATATCCCCTGTGTTGCGAGCAACATTTTCAGGCGAGGACGGCAGCGATTTTATAAGTGATGATAAAATTACCTTTTCCGGCATGCCGGCAGGACTTGTTGCCTCGGCCATAAGAACCAGCGATACCACACTGGCAATGGTAATAAACGGAAAAACAGCAACGGGCAGAGATACTCCTATTGCCTTAACTTTTAGCGACAATGCTTTTGAAGGCATCACCGCATCTGCTATCCTTTATTTTTCACAGGAACTATTCCTCGATTTCCACAACGAATTCCTGGTTGCTTCGTCAGGTGGCGACTTTACCTCTCTCCAAGAGGCCATTAACAGTAATAAGGTAAAAGATGGCGATATACTGAACCTGGCCGCAGAAACCTTCACGGAAAACGACCTGGAAGTCCTCAAATCACTGACCATCAGAGGACAGGGACCGGGACAAACCGTTGTTCAGGCTGCAGAAACAGCAAATTCAGGGGCAGGGCTGATTT
>JAFGVG010000049.1 GCA_016938095.1 Bacteroidales bacterium | reverse complement strand
TTAACAGCCTTACGGATGGTGGGAAAGTTGGTGAGCATTCCGCCCGGCCAGCGTTCCGTAACATAAGGCATGTTGATGCCCTTCACCAGGTCGGCTACAATGTCCTTTGCCTGCTTTTTGGTGGCAACAAACAATACCTTGCGACCCGATTTGGCTATATTCTTAAGCGCAGCAGTAGCTTCTGCAAGCTTAACCTGAGTTTTCTGAAGATCAATAATGTGAATCCCTTCTTTCTCCATGAAAATGTACGGAGCCATGGCAGGATTCCACTTTCTTCTGAGGTGGCCAAAATGCACACCTGCGTCTAATAATTGTTGAATGGAGGTTTGTGACATATTAATGTTTGTTTACGTTCTGTAAAAATCAATTGATGAGTAGCCATCCGCATGCGGAACTGAGTCTCACCAATTTAGATGCTAAACAATATGGTAACGGCTAACGTTTGCTGAACTGGAACCTTCTGCGGGCGCCTGGCTGACCAGGTTTCTTGCGTTCCACTTCACGGGGATCACGTGTGAGCATTCTATTGCTTTTCAGGGCATCCTTGCTTTCGGGCTTGACAATCACCATGGCCCTTGCAATGGCCAAACGCAATGCTTCGGCCTGACCCTTGATACCTCCGCCCTGGAGATTAACGGTAATATCGTATTTATCAGCTACTTCAGCAATGTTCAATGGTTGCTGTACAATGTACTGCAATTGTTCAAGCGGGAAATAATTTGCCAATTCACGATCGTTGATAACGATCTTACCTTTGCCTTCTTTCAAATATATCCTGGCAACAGCACTTTTACGGCGTCCAAGGGTATTAACTATTTCCATACCTGTTTATTTGTAATTTAATTTAAGTTCTTTGGGTTGCTGAGCCGTATGCGGATGCTCCGTTCCGGTATAAACATAAAGGTTGCCGTAAATGGCATTACCCAAACGGTTGCGGGGTAACATCCTTTTCACAGCCATTTCAATAATGCGGGTGGGATCGATACGGGCCACATCGGCAGGACTGGTAATGCGCTGGCCACCGGGATAACCCGAATGCCTTACATATTCCTTGTCGTTCCACTTTTTACCGGTAAGCCTGATCTTCTCAGCATTGATAATGATGATGTTATCGCCACAATCAACATGAGGGGTAAAATTGGTTTTGTTCTTGCCTCTTAAAATACTGGCTACCTGCGAACTTAACCTTCCCAGCACCTGATTGGTGGCATCCACTACAAACCATTCCTTCTGAACAGTAGCATTGTTTGCTGAAACCGTTCTATAACTCAGTGTATTCACGTCGTGTATTGTTATAATATTCTCTGCTAATTTTGTACTTCACCCTTAATTTAGGGAGTGCAAAAATACAATTTATTTTAATTTTACAAGATGTTTTCCGAATTTTATTTTATTTTATACCCGCTAATCATTGCCATCCGGAAAAAAACGAATAAACTGCCGGCAAATGTAAGCGATTAATTGAAACACTTATACAATCCACTGATGAATCCGCAGGTTACCCGCAATGAAATACACCGCTACATTTACCTCTTCGGGCTTGCACTGTCGGTTTGCTGCCTGTCGCTTTCACCATATCTTCTCAGTGTTTCGCAGTTTCTGCTGGCCCTTAACTGGATTGTCGAAGGTGATTTCCGCAGAAAACTCGGTGCGCTGAAAACCAACCGTGCCCTGTTGCTGTTTGTTTTGGTTTTTGTGGCATATGCCATTGGCATTCTTTTTTCCGAAAACAAAAACACCGCATTGGATAAGGGGGTGAACATGCTTCCCCTTTTGGCATTTGCAATCATTACAAGCACTTCGGCTCCCCTGTCACCTAAAACGTTCGACCGTTTGTTGCTTTTGTTTACCGATGCAGTGATTTTTGCGGCCCTCATCAGTACCATCCAATTCCTGCCCTTGGCCGGAGAAACCGGAACCGATTTCCGGCAGCTTTCTTTTTTCATGTCGCATATCCGCTTTTCGCTGCTCGTTGTAATGGCCATTTTCATTATGTTGTACAGGGCATATGCCGGATGGCAAAGGTGGCTCCATTCCGAAAAGGTATTGATGCTATTAAATGCCCTGGCGCTGACGGCCTTCCTGTTTTACCTGCGCTCCTTTACCGGGCTTGCTATTTTTGCGATTGTACTCATACTCTTTATTTTAAATATGGCCCGGCTGAGCCGCCATAACCTCATCCGATATGTCCTTGCTTTTATGGTCGGAGGTTTGCTCACCGCAGCCCTGTGGTTCGTAATCCGCACGTGGAATCAGAACTTCCGTCCGGCCCCGGTAAACATCAGCAACCTCGACAGCCATACTGCCAATGGCAACCTGTATAGCCACAGTCTCGACGGAGTTCCCGAAAATGGTTATTACACAGAACTGTACGTTTGTGAGCCCGAGCTGGAAAAGGAATGGAACCGGCGTAGCAGCCTGCCCTATAACGGAACCGACCTGAAAGGTCAGCAGCTTTCCCAAACCCTGAAACGTTACCTTGCCTCGGCAGGACTGAGAAAAGACTCCGCTGCCGTGAGCCGGTTATCCGTTGCTGATATGAAAAGCATTGAGACAGGATTGGCCAATATCCGGTTCACAACCCACCCCGGCATAAGGCAAAGACTGTACGAAACACTCTGGGAGCTGGCCATGCTGAAAAAAACAGGTTTCACTTACAACCACACGTTGGGGCAGCGTATTACATTTATCAAGGTATCCCTGTCGCTCCTGAAACAACATTGGCTTACCGGAACCGGTCCCGGAGATGTGAACAGCGATATGCTTAACAGGGCTGAAATGCTAAAATATGCAACCGATATGCGCTGGGAAGGCAAACCCCATAACCAGTACATTTTCTGGATGCTGGCTTTCGGCATCCCGGGCTTTGTATTTATATTACTGTGCCTGACATTACCGGTTTACATGAGAAAAGCCGCACAATATCAACTGTTTAATATATTTGCCGCCATCTTCCTGATTTCGATGTTTGCCATCGACACCCTCGAAGGTTACGACAGCGTGGCTTTTTTCGCACTGTTTTACTGCCTGTTCGTTTTTGGCACCAGACCAAAGAAGAAAATCACCAATATTAATAATGGAACTGAAATGAGTTCATGATTTCACCAAAAACCTCCCTGCTGTCAGCATAGGCAGTATCAGCCGAAAAGAAGGCCATGTTGTAACCATAATTGTTCTCGAAAAAGAAATACCGCTCGGTAATAACATCAAAATTTAAAGTATCAATATCTGTGGTGACTACCCTGAATATTTCGCGGGAAATCAGTTTTTTGAAATCGGTATCGTTAATCACCGTGTCGGATTGATAAATCTGCGAACGGTACAGTTCCGATTCTTTAATGATAGGCGCCAGTGCATTGTAGTACATGGTTAGGCTGTAATTCGGAAGCGACTGCTTGGAGATATACAGCGATTCCAGCACTGTGTCACTTGGGCTTTCCTGATCTCTTACCGCATAATAAACGTTACCCTCGTTGGCCAGTATAAAATACGACCAGTTTTCGGGAACCGTGATATCAAAATCGAGTTTTACATCCTCGTCTTTGTTACAGGCAACAAGCCCCAGCAAGGAGAATGAAATCAAAAACAGCAGGTTTTTCATGGTGCTAATAAAAATAGGTTATTGTAATTTTGCCAGGCTGTAAAGTTATAATTATTACCCATATAATGTGATTATAAACGGTTAATTCGGGTAATCCCACCTGACAAACCCCAATTTGCTTAACTTTATCTCCTTAAAAACAAATAAAATACCCTATGAAAAAACGGATAAGCATGCTCATCGGGTTGTGCCTGCTGGGAACCATCCTTTTGCCGGCACAATCATCCGATATGACTTTTCCGGTACGCGGACTTTGTATTGCAGCGCCACGGCCTGAAAGCATTGACAGGTTCATAACCTTCATTAACGACGAAATGGTACCCAGACAGGTAAACACACTGATCCTGAGGGTAGATTTCAATTACCAATTTACCAGTCACCCCGAACTGATTGATGACAATGCCCTTTCTTACGACGATGTTAAAAAGCTGGTTAACGCCTGCCGGCAGCACCAGATAAGACTTATTCCTCAAATCAACCTGCTGGGCCACCAGTCGTGGGCTGAAAGGGTTGGCAAATTGCTCAGCGTTTACCCGCAATTCGACGAAACACCCCATGTGAAAATGCCAACGGAGTATGAATGGCCCAATGCCGACGGGCTGTACTGTAAGAGTTACTGCCCGCTTCACCCCGATGTTCACAAGGTGGTATTCGCAGTGGTCGACGAGATCTGTGATGTTTTTGAAACCGATGCCTTTCACGCGGGCATGGATGAGGTTTTTTATATAGGTCACGACAGTTGCAGCCGGTGCAGCGGACGCGATAAAGCCGAATTATTTGCAGGAGAGGTCACCGCCATACGTAACCACCTGGCATTAAAAAACAGGGAACTTTGGATTTGGGGTGATCGCCTGATCGACGGGAAAACCACAGGCATGGGCATGTGGGAAGCCAGTATGAATAACACTTACAAAGCCGTTGATCTTATACCCCGCGATGTTTTTATCTGCGACTGGCATTACGAGCGTGCCGATCAGACGCCCGTCTATTTCGCCATGAAAGGCCTCAGGGTAGTCACATGTCCGTGGAACAGACCCAATGTTGCCATACGCCAGGTTGAAGATATGACCCGTTTCAGGGAAAACGCCACACCCGAAATGAAGGAACGTTTTGCCGGTATTCTTCAAACCGTTTGGTCGAATGCCGAAAGTTTTATGGATGAGTATTACACCAGGGATTCCGGAGAGCAATCCGCTGCTGCCTGTTTCAAAGCCGTATTCGAAAAAATGAAAACCCCCTGATACTTTCAACATTTTTCGCTTATTTCGCAGAATCAATAAAAATATTTTACATGAAGAATTACAAGCTCATCAATATTGTTTCGGGCTGGATTACTTTTGCTGTGGCTGCTTTTGTATATCTTTCCACCATTGAGCCCACAGCCAGTTTCTGGGATTGCGGTGAATTTATTTCGTCGGCCTTCAAACTCGAAGTCGGTCATCCCCCCGGAGCGCCTTTTTTCATGATCGTAGGCAGGCTCTTCACCCTGCTGGCCGGAGACGATGTCACACAGGTGGCCAAAATGGTTAATGCCCTATCGGCCCTGGCCAGTGCCTTTACCATTCTCTTCCTGTTCTGGACCATAACCCACCTGGCCCGCAAAATCATTACCCGCGAAGGCGACATGACCACCGGTAATATGATAGCCATTATCGGTAGCGGCCTGATCGGTGCACTTGCTTACACTTTTTCGGATACCTTTTGGTTTTCAGCTGTTGAAGGCGAGGTATATGCTTCCTCATCACTGTTCACCGCACTGGTTTTCTGGGCCATTCTCAAATGGGAAAATGCAGCCGATGAACCCTACGCCAATCGCTGGCTGATTCTCATTGCCTACCTGATGGGACTGTCCATTGGCGTGCACCTGCTGAACCTGCTGGCCATTCCAGCCATTGTGCTGGTTTACTACTTCCGTAAATACGAGGTGACATCGTGGGGGATAGTGAAATCACTGGCTGTATCTGCCGTCATCCTGGGAGGTGTAATGTACATTGTAATCCCCGGCGCGGTGACCATTGCCTCTTACTTCGAACTGGTCTTTGTGAACACTTTCAGACTTCCGTTCAACTCAGGCATTCTGTTTTATGGTATACTCCTGGTTGGCCTTATTGTATATGGAATCTACTATGCACACCGCCATCAAAAGGTGGTCTTGCACACTGCTCTCCTCATGCTTACCGTTATCCTTATCGGTTATTCGTCCTATACCATGCTGGTTATCCGCTCTGCAGCCGATACCCCCATGGACCAGAACGATCCCGAAGACCTGTTTTCGCTGTTGTACTACCTGAACCGTGAGCAATACGGCGACCGTCCCCTGGTACGCGGACAGTATTTTAACGCTCCCATTCTTTCCACCCGCGAAGGAAAACCATCGTACTACAAAAAAGGCGACAAATATGTCGAAAACCGCTACCGTATCAAATACAATTACGACAAGCGTTTCACAACTTTCTTTCCCCGTATGTGGAGCAGCGACCAGGCCGGTGGTCACTTTAACGCCTATATCGACTGGGCCAACCTCAAGGAAAGCGATCTGTTTCAGGCAAGGCTCGATCAGGAAGGCAATCCCTTGCGCAACAACGAAGGCCAAATAGTGTACGATTACACCAAAGGCCGGAAAAGTCCCAATTTTGCGCAGAACTTCAGATTCTTCTGGAATTACCAGGTAGTGCACATGTATTTCAGATACTTCATGTGGAATTTTGCCGGACGCCAGAACGATATCCAGGCCAACTACAAATCGGAAATCAACAAAGGGAACTGGATCAGCGGTATCAGGTTTATCGACGAAGCCCGTTTGGGCAATCAACAGAAGCTGCCCGATGCCATGAAAAACAACAAGGCACGCAACCGCTACTACATGCTGCCCCTGTTGCTGGGGTTAGTGGGGTTGGTTTACCAGTACCGCAAACACCGCAACGATTTCTGGGTAACCATGGTATTGTTTATCATGACCGGATTGGCCATTGTGATATACCTGAACCAAAATCCGTTACAGCCGCGTGAACGCGATTACGCCTATGCCGGATCGTTCTATGCCTTTGCCATTTGGATCGGACTGGGTGTGCTTGCCCTGCACAGCCAGCTTAAACGCATTACCCCCTCGGCATCGGGCGCTGTGCTGGCCACACTGATCTCATTAGTGGCCGTACCCGTACTGATGGCCAGTGAAAACTGGGACGATCACGACCGGTCGGGCCGTTACCCGGCACGTGATTTTGCCTATAACTACCTGGAATCCTGCGCCCCCAATGCCATTATTTTCACCAACGGCGACAACGACACCTTCCCGCTCTGGTATGTCCAGGAGGTAGAAGGTATCCGTACCGACGTGCGTGTGATGAACCTCAGCTACCTGGCTGCAGACTGGTACATTGAGCAGATGCACCGGAAAGCTTATGAGTCCGAACCCGTTCCGCTGTCGCTTACGCTCGACCAGTACCGTTCGGGTAAACGCGACGTGGTTTATATACTCGACCGTATCAAGGGATACAGCGACCTGCGACAGGTAATTGATTTTGTCGCCAGTGATAACCCTGACACCAAAAGGCTGCCCGACCTGGCACAGTCCGTTGATTTTATCCCCACCCCCAGGTTCTTCATTCCCGTGGACTCTGCCAAAGTATTGGCAAACGGCACCGTTCCGCTTAAATACGCGGCTGACATACCGCCACAGATGGCCTGGGAACTCGAGCCGAGCCGTAGCTACATCACCAAAAACCACCTGATGATCCTCGACCTGCTGGCAACCAACAACTGGGAACGCCCGGTGTACTATGCCATTACGGTGTCGGAAGATAATTACCTTAACCTCGACAGCCATTTTATGATGGAGGGCCTGGCATACCGTATTACACCCGTTGCTTCCGAAGGCGACATGTTTGGCCGCGGAGGTGTCAACAGCGAGGTCATGTACAATAACCTGGTCAATAAATTCCGCTGGGGTGGCATTGAAAAACCCGGCATTTACCTCGACGAAAACACCTCACGCATGCTGGGCAATTTCAGAAGCACCTTTGCCAGGCTGGCCATTCAACTGATCGAAGAAAACAAACCCGACTCGGCAAGGAAGGCACTCGACAGATGCCTCGAAGTGATCCCCGACAGCGCAGTACCTTATAATGTATACAACCTGCTGCTCATTGAAGGCTATCTGCGACTGGGTGATACGCTAAAAGCCGGCCATATCATTGACGCAGTGAAGCGAAACGTATACCAGGATATGGATTACTTTGCAAGTCTGGGCAGGAAATACGACAATTATTTGCTGTTCGAAAAAAGGCTGGCATTCTATTCCCTGAACGATATCCGCAGGATGGCCACCACCTACAATATGCCCGAACTGGCCGCCGAAATGGAACAGAAGCTCCAGCAATATGCCGGGGCGCTTAACATAGGTCTCTGACCAGCACATGAACCTGGTTCGCTTTCCCCGGCCCGTGAAGGCACTCTTCCCTTCAGTAACCTGGGAAATCAGGGATAGCAAACCATCGCTTTACCTTACCTTTGATGACGGGCCCACACCCGTCATCACAGCTAAGGTGCTCGACATACTGGAGCAATACCAGGCTAAAGCCACTTTCTTCTGCATCGGCCGCAATGTGGAAAGACATCCTGATATTTTCCGGCAAATTGTTTCGGCCGGACACGCCACAGGCAACCACACTTACAGCCACCTGAAAGGATGGTTCACCCCCGACAGCGAATACTATGCCGATATAGCACTTGCAGCAAATTTTGTACCTTCAACCCTGTACCGGCCGGCTTACGGCATGATCACCCCCGGCCAGCTCCTTCACCTGCGCCGGCAATATCGCATTGTGTTGTGGAGTATCATGTCGTATGACTTTGCCTATAATACCTCTCCGCAACAATGCCTGAAAAACGTTATACACTATGCCCGGCCTGGATCGGTAATCGTTTTTCACGATTCGCTGAAAGCTTCGGAAAAAGTGCTTTATGCCCTGCCCCGGGTGCTGAAGCATTTTGCAGAGCAGGGATATCATTTCAAAGTCATTCCTGCATAATGCAGTTTGACGTTGAATCAGACAGGCTGAGCCTGCGAAAAAAGTCTTTTTATGAAACCTTGGTATTCGTGGTGTTAAGAAACATGGTATGATTGCAAAAATGTAGTCTTTGTTATGTATGTATAAAGGGAAGTAGGTTCCATAAACGCACGCTAATTTTTTTTATACCGCGGAGCGGTTTTAGTATTGTAGCAACATTTAACGGATTGCATTTCCTATTACCGCGGAGCGGTTATAGTATTATTATACCCTAATGACAAAAAACTATAACCGCTCCGCGGTAGATGCGACAAAATCAATTCAATTAGTCTATTACAATCACGAAGGCAAAACTTCACCAGGTAAGCTTAATGAAGCTTTTACGTTGTGGTCTTTGTACTAAAATTAAAGCCCTCATAATTTGTTGCACAGGAAAGTTTTAACATTCTTTGGCATTTGAAACTAATTACTTAGTTGTTTAACTAATTAATTAGTTATATATTTGATTCATCAATTCAGGTATCATGGAAAAAAACAACCCCAGGATGGAACTTACCCGTGCCGAAGAAGAAATCATGCAAATCCTTTGGAAAATCGGCAAGGGCTTTGTTAAAAACATCCTCGAACACCTGCCCGAGCCCAGGCCGGCGTACAACACCGTTTCCACCATTGTGCGGATTCTCGAGACCAAAGGCTTCGTAGACCATACGGCTTATGGCAAATCGCATGAATACTATCCGCTTGTAGGAAAAGACGCGTACCGCAAAAACTACCTTAACTCCATGCTGCACAACTATTTTGGCGGTTCTTTCCGCCAAATGGCGTCGTTCTTTGTTAAAAACGAGAAAATGGACTTACGTGAACTGGAGGAAATCATGAACCTGATGAAGCAAGAACTGGAAAAACCCAAATTCTGAAAACAATGACACCGTTTCTGTTGTATCAGCTTAAGGTGGCGGCAAGCCTTGCAGCTTTTACGCTGCTGTATTACCTGCTATTCCGCAAGGAAACTTTCTACCGGTTCAACCGCTTTTACCTGCTGGCCTCAATTGTGCTGTCGCACCTGTTGCCTGTAGTGAAACTGCCCATTCGCCAGGTAACCATCCAAACCACAATTCCCGATTATGGCGATTTCGGCGCTGTTGATTATGCAGCTATTGCCCAAACCAATATCCAATCCGCACCTGTGATCAACATACCCCAACTGGTCTATAGCTGCATCGCAAGTATCATAGCACTGTACCTCATCTACCAGCTCATCAGCATGGTTGCCCTGGTAATCCGGAAAAATGCAACCCGACTGGGAACATACCGGCTCATACTGCTTCCCGAAAAGAACCAGTCGTTCTCATTCTTCAACCTGATCTTTCTGAATGCCACACCGGATGATGTCGCAGACGGCAACCAGGTGTTGCAGCATGAGCTGGCTCATGCCCGGCAGTTGCACTCGTTGGATATCTTCATCATCCAGGTTGTTAAAATATTCCAATGGTTCAATCCATTTATATATCTCACTGAAAAGGCAATGCAAGAAACCCACGAGTACCTGGCCGATCAAGCCGTGATGGAGCAAAACGGCGAGTTCGACCAGTACCGGATGCTCCTGCTGACCCAGGTTTTTGGGATTCAACCCGGGATTTTCAGTTACTTCAATTACTCACTCATTAAAAACCGATTAATTATGATGACCAAAGAAAAATCCCCTTGTCGCAACCGGTTGAAATACCTGGTTGTA
>JAFGVG010000344.1 GCA_016938095.1 Bacteroidales bacterium | reverse complement strand
TACCGCGATGAGCTGAAAGATTTGGGGAAGGCCGGTGAATCTTTCAGGGAATTGGTCAAACGGTATCCCGGTTCACCTTACCTGCTCCCTGCATATTACAACCTTTATGGCATTGCCAAAGACGAGAATAACCCGGCCATGGCCGATTATTATAAAAACCTGATCATCGGTAAATTTCCGGAAAGCATGTATGCACAGGTACTTTCAAACCCTGAATATTTCAGGGAACTCGAAAAACAAGATCAGGCTGTCACAGATTATTACAAACAAAGCTATGACCTTTACCTTCAGGGAAATTACACCGAAGTAATAGCCCGCAGTGAAAATGCCGTTAAAACGTACCCCAATCATGCCTTATTGCCACAATTTACTTACCTGGGAGTGCTTGCCGAAGGAAAAACAATCGACCGGGCCCTGTTCAGGGAAAAACTTGTAGCCATCACCAAAACCTACCCCAAAACCGATATCGCCAGCGATGCCCAAAACCTCATCAGGTATATGGATACAGATCAACCCGAACTAAAACAAGCAGAAGAAACCAAAATAAGCCAGGAACTATACGCCTATAACCCCGACTTTTCACATGTATTTGCCTTTGCTGTTGACCGTAGGGTAAACCTCAACCAGTTGGTATTCAACATAATTAATTTTAACCTCGATCATTTTGATAACCTCAACCTCATAGTGGAGATCATTAACCTAAACAACACGCAAAACCTTATTTCCGTTAAAACCTTCCCGAATGCCACAGAAGCAAACGGATACCTCAATGCCATCAGTGCTTCATCTGACATCTTGAAAGATTTGCCCGAAATAACCCTGCAGCCTTTTATTATCTCCTCCTTTAACCTGAAAACATTGACTGAAGACAAGTCCTTTGACCGTTACCTGCTATATTACAATCAGCATTACCAATGAATACCGAAGGAAAAAAAACACGCATCCTATGGACAGACGATGAAATTGATCTGCTCCGGCCTCATATAATTTTCCTGCAGGAGAAAGGATATCATATTGAAACCGCCAACAACGGTAACGATGCCGTGGATTTAATTCAATCGCAGCACTTCGACCTCGTATTACTCGATGAAAACATGCCCGGGCTCAGCGGAATTGAAACCCTTAACAAAATAAGACTGCTCAACGCTGCCATACCGGTTGTTATGATTACCAAAAATGAGGAAGAACATATTATGGAAACGGCTATCGGTTCAAAAATAGCCGATTACCTGATTAAGCCCGTTAATCCCAACCAGATACTGCTTTCCATTAAGAAAAATCTCGATACAAAAAAACTCATCACACGCGAGACCAATACTGCTTACCAGGCAGAATTCCGATTGCTGGGTGAGCAAATTAACAATGCACGTGATTTTTCTGACTGGGAAATTATCTACCGTAAGCTGGTTTACTGGGAACTCGAGCTGGAACGTGCCGGGGATTCGGGTATGGTTGAAGTCTTCAAAATGCAGAAAACCGAAGCAGGTCTGGGCTTTAGCAAATTTATCCGGAATAATTACCTTTCATGGTTTTCGGGCAATTGTAAGGAAAAGCCCCTGATGTCCACCGGTATTTTTAGGGAAAAAATCATTCCCCTTGTTGAACAGTCGAAAAAGGTTTTTGTCATCCTTATCGATAACCTGAGGCTCGATCAGTGGCGTGTGCTCTACCCCATTATCAACGAATACTATACCCTTAAAGATGACGGGCTGTTTTGTTCAATATTGCCTACATCCACGCAATATGCCCGAAACGCTATGTTTGCAGGACTGATGCCGCGCGATATTGCAGCATTGAACCCGCAACTCTGGCTTAATGACGATGAAGAAGGCGGAAAAAACCTGAACGAAGAAGAATTGCTGCAACGACAATTAACCCGCCTGGGAAAAAAATACCGGTTGTTTTACGAAAAAGTAGTTCATGCCAAAAGCGGGAAAAAGCTGGTCGACCAGTTTGCCAATCTGTTGCAGTACGATCTGGTGGTAATCGTGTACAACTTTATCGACCTGTTGTCACATGCCAATACCGAACTCGAGATGATCCGTGAGCTCGCGGTGGATGATTCGGCCTACCGGTCACTCGTGCTTTCCTGGTTCCGGCATTCCCAGCTGCTCGACATCATCAGGTTAATGGCCGAAAATGACATAACCGTTGTTTTCACCACCGATCATGGTTCCATCAGGGTGAATAATCCGCTTAAAGTTATTGGCGACCGTAAAACATCGGTTAACCTGCGATACAAAGTGGGCAAAAACCTGAACTATAACCCCCGCGAAGTTTTTGAAATAAAAGATCCCCACGCCGCCCACCTGCCCAAAATCGATGTCAGTTCGGGTTATATTTTCGCCATGAATACCGATTTTCTGGCCTATCCAAATAACTATAACCATTATGTAAGCTATTACCGGAACACTTTTCAGCATGGAGGCATTTCCATGGAAGAAATGATCGTCCCGGTGATTACCATGTCTCCCCGATAATAACTACTGCCGGACCCATGATTGCCATTGAACTGAATTCTGTCACCGATCTGCCTTTAGCCGCAAGGAAAATACTTGCATCAGCCGGAAACATCCGGAAATTTGCTTTTTATGGCCCGATGGGTGCGGGAAAAACCACGCTGATCAAAGCCCTGTGTGCTGAACTGGGTGCCACCGGTGTGGTTAACAGTCCTACCTTTGCACTGGTGAATGAATACGTTACACCACAGGGAGAACCCATATATCACCTCGACCTTTACAGGATCAATTCGATGGAAGAATTGTTTGACCTGGGCTACGAAGAGTATTTTTATGGGAATCATTACGTATTTATCGAATGGGCCGGAAAAGCAGAATCATTGCTTCCTGAACCATTGGCAAAGGTAACCATCGAACCCGACGAAACGGGTAAGCGTTCGCTCCGCATGACGCTTTAACACCTTATAAAAATTTGATGTTTTATTGTTTTTATAGTACCTTAGTTCTTTGTAATTAATAAAATCCCTTTTTATTATGGTGGATCCCCGGCCTGAACCTTCGAGCAATCCATTAATGTATGGCGGGCTTTTACCCCAGGAGGAGCTGATTGCCATGGGTAAAAAATTCAAAAAGCTTACCATTGGCATCCCGCGCGAGAAACAACAAATCGAGCAACGCGTTTCGTTAACACCAGAGGCTGTTGAAGTATTGGTCGCCAGTGGTCACGAAGTGTTGCTTGAAACCAAAGCAGGAGAAGGGGCGCGTTACAACGATAACGACTACAGCGAATGTGGCGCTTTCATCATCGACAATCGAAAACAAGTGTTAAACGCCGATATCATCCTGAAAGTTTCTCCACTTGAAAACAAAGACATTGACATGCTGAAAGGCAACCAGGTTGTGCTTTCATCCATGCATCAGGGCCGGCAGACCGAGGAGTATATCAGGGGCCTGATGGACAAAAAGGTCACTGCATTTGCCATTGAGCAAATACGCGACGAACACAACTGTTTTCCGGTGATACAATCTATGAGTGCCATTTCGGGAATATCTGCCATTAACATTGCCGCTGAATTGCTCAGCAACCAGAATGGTGGGAAAGGTGTGCTCCTGGGAGGTATTTCAGGTATCACACCTACCGAAGTTGTTATCATTGGTGCCGATACAATAGCTGAATTTGCTGCCAGAGCGGCAATCGGACTGGGAGCGGTAGTTAAGGTATTCGACAATTCACCCCAAAGGCTCGAAGAACTGCAACGTCACCTCGGCTACAGGTTATACACTTCCATTTTTCATCCGAAAGTACTGCGACGTACCCTTAAATCCGCTGACGTGGTTATCGGCGCCCTAAACCTCTGGGATACCGGCCCACGTTATTTTGTCACCGAGGACATGGTAAAAGATATGAAAAAAGGTTCGGTAATCATTGACCTGAGCATTGATATGGGAGGTTGTATCGAAACCTCCGAATACCGTACACTGCAGGATGCCATGTATATTAAACACAATGTCATCCACTTTGCTGTTCCTAATCTTCCTTCGAGAGTTGCCCGTACAGCCTCCATCGCGCTCAGCAACATCCTTTCCCCTATATTGGTTACCGTTGGCAGCTCAGGCGGATTCAAGCCCTTTCTGAAAGCAAATCTGGGCGTCCGGAATAGCGTTTACATATACAATGGCATTTTAACCAACGAGTACATTGGAAACCAGTTGGACATTCCATCCAAAAACATCGATCTGTTGATGGCCGCTTTCTGAAAAAGGCTGTTTTACCCCACGCGGTTTTCTCTGTAAGGGATGATAAATACCATTGTTATCCGGCTTGTGAATCGTTATTTTTAAGCAAAAGCTTCCCCGATCCATGAATTATGATAACATGCTCACGCTGAAAAACCGGCTGAACCAGTTCAAAGCCGGTAAATTGCTGGATGTGGCCGTCGGACGTGGTGAATTCCTGAAATTTGCACTCGATGCTTTTCATTCCTGGCAAAGTGCTGCTGGCATCGACTCAGATGCAGAAATGCTCGATCAGGCCAAAGCCCGCCTTTCAGGCACACCCGTGGTTTTAATTTGGGGAACAGCGCTGTCAATGCCCTTCACCGACAACTATTTCGATACGGTTACCATGTCCAATGCCCTGCACCATATTGAAGAATTACCCGGGCTTTTCGGTGAAACAGCACGAACACTCTGCCCGGACGGACTCATCGTCATCAACGAAATGCTTAATGAATCCCATTCCGAAATGCAGGAAACCTATATGATTTATCACCGCTTTATTGCCAGTATTGACAACCAGCAAGGACGCTTCCACCACGAACCTTATACCTTAAAAGAACTGCTTAACATTATTAAAGCTGCTCCCTGTCAGCTTCAGGAGTATTTCATTCATACCGAGGTGGCCGGTGATCTTATGAATCAGGCCGAAACCGAAGCCATGTCAGAACGACTCCAACGGAAAATAGCGGGACTAAAGGGCACTGACTATTACTACTTCTACGAAAACAAAGCACGCGAAATCATCAGCCGATTTCATAAAACCGGGATACACCGACCCCGGCATATCACCTTTCTGATGAAAAACCGTGGTTGAACGGTTATTTAACCCGCGCCTATCAATAAATTTGCAAAAATGTTTAATTGGTAATGTGTCTGTTCAGAGAGTTTCATTTGCAAGGCTTGCGAAGTCCGAAAATGCGGAGTTTACTCCTCGTAAATGAGCAATTTTCGGACACCCGTAACGCAGCAAATGGGACTTTATGGACAGACACTAACTAAAAATCAGGACAGGGAACCATTTTAACCCTACGCTTTATAGGTTTTGTTTTGAACATGTAGCTGACAGATACCTCGTGTGCCCCACCGGTATTGGTAATCAACCTCGAAATGGTAAAATCATAGCTGTACCCAATATTAAGTTCCTTGGTTTTGTAACCTATTAACAGGGTAAATGCATCTCTGTTGAATACTTCTTTATACAGCGGAATTCCCCTGTACCAAAAACCCATAACCAACGGGCTATAATGCCAGTAAACGCCAAGGTCGAGCTGCCGGAACTGCTGTTGCTGCCTATATAGAAAAGCCAGTTGAATAGTGGTGGGCAATGGCCTCAACAATCGCTCAGGACGGACAAATTTCACCCCACCGTAAAACGAATAACGTATCGGGATTTTGGCAAGGTTTTCTTCATCATCTTCATACAGGTAAAGCGACTGATTTGGCCTTAACAGGTGATCAACGCAAAGTCCAAGCCATAACTTTTCGGAATAACCGAGTAAGGAAGTTGAAAAATCAATGTCACCAACCCTTTCAAGGGGCCTGGTTTCGCCCGAAGTTGGATTGATAAGCACCCCGCTGGACCCCGAAGAGTTAGTGGAGGTGGTAAACTGATCGGCCCAACGCAACCTGTCAAAATCAATACCCCGCTGAGTATAGTTAAAATGCAGCCCTGGCCGTATATGAAGTGACTCGGTTACCCTAAAATCGAATGAATATTGTAATCCCAGGCTGGTGGTTCTCATCCTTCCGGTACCGGCCACATCCTGGTAAGCCAGTATGCCAACACCACTGTTGAATTTGTGAATAAACTTGTCGAACGAAAATGAATATGTCGTATAACCATATTTGATCTCGGGCCACTGGTTGCGATAATTAAATGAAAGTCTGTTCATTTCGGCCAATCCTGCAAACGAAGGCGCCAGGTACAGGTAATTCGAGTAAAACTGCGTGAATTGAGGATCCTGTGGAAATACCCTAAATACCCCACACATCAACACCCCGATTATCAGGTATTTTTTCATGGATCAGTGCAATAAGGTTACATCGCCTTTTTCAATAAAGGCCTGTCCGTTTTCGTAATTCCCTTCTACCTTCCAGATATATACATCCTCCTTGGCCAGCTTGCCGTTGATGTAACCATCCCAGCCAACTGCCTGGTCATAGGTTTCAAAAATCAATTCTCCCCAACGGTTGAAAATCATCAGGTGATATTCCTTAACATAATCGAGAATGGCCGGTTTAAAAGTCCGGTTCTCCTCCAGCGATGCAAGCGGACTGAATACATTCGGGAAGTATATTTTCCCGGTAGGTTTTACAATCACCGCAGTACTGTATTCGTAAAGGTCGCGGCATCCCTTATCGGTTTCCACATATAGCGTAACATCATATGTCCCGTCCTTTTCATACATATGGACAGGGTTTTTCTCATACGATAAATCTGAACCATCGCCAAAATCCCAGGCATATTTGTTGCCTGCTTCGGGATAATCGCCATTGTCCGTCTGATTGAAAAAATGTGCCGATTGTTCGTTTACATAAACCGTACGCGGTGCAATGTCAAAATAGGCATTGGGTAAAACATAAACATCGTTGTTTACACTGTATGAATCGGTGGTTCCATCTTCGCCCCAGGCAGTAAGCTTAATTTTATAGGTCCCCCACTCGTAGTAAGTATATTCAGGGTCGGGTTTATTGGATACCGCACCATCGCCAAACTCCCACAAAAAAGAAGTCGAATACATGGACGTGTTTTCAAACTGAACCGTCAGCGGCATACAACCTGGTTCCACCGGGTTAAACAAGGCCACAGGGGGATGGGGAACAATTTTAGTATTTGTCCATACACTGTCGGTACAATGCTCTCCGCTTACCACAAGGGTTACCATGTATTCTCCTGTACCAGGGTAACTATGCTGCCCGGGGTCGCGCAATGGCGAAGTCTGACCGTCACCAAAGCGCCACAGGTAGTTCCAGTTGCCGGCTTCGGTGGTATTGGTAAAACTTACCGTCACATCCGGTATCATTTGGGTTAACGGATCGGCATCAAAAGATGCCAGCGGTGAAGGATGAACCGTGATCAGGGTAGTCGCCGTATCTTCACAGCCAAAAAATGAAGTTGAAATTAATTCAATGGCATAAACGGTATCCTTGTCTGTTTTATTATTAAAAGTATGCAATACATTAAAATCGCCTGAGATTTCCTCCCCATCCCCGAAATTCCAGAAATACGATCTGCCTCCGGGTGTGGAAGAAAGTAATATGTCAGCCGGTGCACAGGCCTTCTCGGGATAAGTGGTAATGGATAACTCCGGATTCGGGTATACGGTTATGTATTCGTTTGCCGTGTGGGTGCAATTGTTTGAGGATATTGCCGTCAGTCTTACATTATAATACTGTACCGAACTGGTATGGTTTGCAAAGGTATGCACCGGATCAACTTCCGTTCCGGTTGAACCATCGCCAAAATCCCAAAGGAAATCTGTTGCATAGTCCGATTGGTTGGTGAAGTTAACGGTAACCGGACTACAGCCGGGCTTTGCATCGGAAACAAATGACGAAAGAGGTGAATCGTTAAATAAGGTAATGGAATCCCTGGCCTGGCAACCGTGACTGTCGGTAACCGTAAGGCTGAGTCCATAATTTCCCCGCAAATAAGTGTTGAAAACAGGATTGGGAATATCCACCGCCGACAACGGGGTAGTGCTTCCTGCC
>JAFGVG010000343.1 GCA_016938095.1 Bacteroidales bacterium | reverse complement strand
CTGAACTGGCCACCGGCTTTTCTCTGAAAACATCAGGTAATTTTAAAGTGCTTTCCATAAGCAATCCCTGGCAGCACGCCAGTAATATAACCTATCAATATTTGCTCAGCGACACCCTTAAAGTTTCTGCACCCATTGATGATCGTACCTGGCAGATTAAAACACCGGTCAGCAGGGTAGTGTGCCTTTCCACTACGCACATTGGCTTTGTTGAGGCGCTGGGTAAGGTTCACACAATTTGTGGCATATCCGGAAAAGATTATGTTGTAAACGAAACCATACTGCAACGTGTGGCAAACGGAAAGGTACATGATGTCGGTTTTGACGATAACCTTAATTACGAGCTTATCCTCGAAATGAAACCCGATGTGGTGTTTGCCTATGGCGTGACCACTGCTGTTACCAATGTGGTAAAAAAGCTGAACGAATTGGGTATACCTGTTGTACTTATTGGTGAGTACCTCGAGCAGGATCCGCTGGCAAAAACGGAATGGATTAAGGTTTTTGCAGCCTTTTATGGGTTGGATAAAATGGCATCCCGGCGTTTTAATGCTGTGGCAGAAAGTTATAACAGCCTGAAGGAGATGGCTGCTGCTGCCGAAAACCGTCCTGCTGTTCTGCTGGGGATACCCTGGCAAGGTACCTGGTATGTCTCGGGATCGAAGAGTTATATTGCCAGGCTGGTGAACGATGCCGGGGGTAAATACCTTTGGGATCATCTTGACTTCAACGAAAGCAGACCTATGGGACTGGAAAAAATATATGAGCGTGCCTTGTCAGCCGATTGCTGGATAAATCCGGGCGAAGCATCCTCGTTACACGAGATTTTGACAATTGACGAGCGTTTCGGAAAATTACCCCCGTTTCGCAGTGAAAATGTTTTTAACAACAATAACCGTCTGTCGGCGTCGGGTGGTAACGATTTCTATGAAAAGGGCGTAGTAGAACCCGACAGCATACTGTGTGACCTCATTTGCATATTACATCCCGATTTGCTACCTATGCATAACCTAAAATATTACCGGAAATTACATTGATACGGTTCATGGTGGCGCCAGGCAGGTCGGCTGATTTATTTAACTACAAAAGGTCATTGGGGTTATTATTCCTGATGGCAGTGCTATTATTATTGTTTGTTTTGCTTGACCTGGTAACCGGAACGGTTAAAATTCCCATGAAAAACCTCTGGGGTGTTTTTACCGGCACTGATACCGGAAATCCTGCCTGGCACACCATACTCTTTGAGTTCAGGATACCTAAGACCATTACAGCCATTCTGGCTGGTTCTGCACTTTCTGTGAGTGGTCTGCAAATGCAGACTATATTCAGGAATCCGTTGGCCGGACCTGATGTGTTGGGAGTAAGTGCAGGGGCTGGCTTAGGCGTGGCCCTGGTGGTTTTTGGTATGGGTGGTTTTTTTATGTCTGAGAGCCTGACATATCTTGGAAGTTGGGTTCAGATTGTTGCTGCCTGGATCGGGGCGGGCATGGTGCTGGTGCTGGTAATGGCTGTATCGGTAAGGGTGAGGGATATAATGACCATCCTTATCCTGGGTATACTCTTCGGAAGCGCTGCTTCTGCTTTGGTGAGCATACTCCAGTTTTTCAGTCCCCAGTCGCAGGTTAAGGCTTTTGTTATATGGACCATGGGAAACCTTGGCAGCCTTACCGGAGTGCAGTTACGTGTGTTGGCCATCAGTCTTGGCATAGGTTTTCTGTTAACATTGTCGCTGCTAAAGGTAATGAACGCTTTGCTGCTGGGCGAATCATACTCAAAAAGCATGGGGGTTAATATTAAAGTCACCCGCATACTGGTATTTCTTTCTACCAGCCTGTTGTCGGGAAGTGTTACGGCATTTTGCGGACCCCTGGCTTTTATTGGAATTGCCGTACCTCATCTGGCCAGGCTTTTATTTAATACAGCAAGCCACTATATATTGGTTCCGGCATCGGTATTGCTGGGATCGTTGATTATGTTGCTGGCCGACATCCTGTCGCAGCTTCCGCCTTCGGGAATGTTGCTGCCCATTAATGCAGTGACCGCTATGTTGGGTATACCGGTAGTTGTTTGGGTTATAGTTTATAACCGGCGTTTTGCCAGCATTAATTAGTGTCTGTCCATAAAGTCCCATTTGCCGCGTTACGCTTGTCCGAAAATTGCTCATTTACAACAAAGTAAACTCCGCATTTTCGGACTGCGCAAGCCTTGCAAATGGAACTCTCTGAACAGCCACATGACCGGTTAAATGTTTTACAAACTTTATTGACAGTTACTTATTAATCAGCCATGACTGACCAACACAATATCCCGGAAGCAATTTCACTGGATAATTTATTTGTAGGTTATCCTGTGTCCATGAAAGCCGGGAAAACAGTATATGACTCCATAACAGCCTGTGCGGGTCGATCCGAAATGGTAGGAGTGATTGGCAGAAATGGTATCGGTAAAAGTACGCTGCTGCGGACCATTGCAGGACTGCAACCACCGCTAAAAGGCAGCGTTTTTCTCAATGGAACCGACAGCCGTTCGGTTTCGCTAAAAGCCATGGCACGGTTGATCAGCTTTGTTTCCACTGAAACGGTATATGCCTGGCAGATAAAGGTTAATGAATTGGTTGCCATGGGCAGGTTCCCTTATACCGGATGGTTGGGTAAACTAAATGAAACCGACAGGGAGATCATTGGCGAGGCGGTGGCCAAAACCGGAATCGAAGCGTTATTATCTAAAAATTTGCACGAGTTGAGCGATGGCGAAAGACAAAAGGTAATGATAGCCCGGGCACTGGCACAGGATACGCCTTTTGTGATTCTCGACGAGCCAACGGCTTTTCTCGATCTGCCGGCACGTTACGAGATTTTCCGGTTGCTGAGCGAACTCAGCCGGCATCATCAGAAAACCATTGTATTTTCTACGCACGACCTTTCCATGGCCATGGACGTAGCCGATAAATTGTGGCTGATGACGGATACGGGCATTTACCAGGGAGCTCCCGAAGATTTGTTAATAAGTAAGGTATTTCGTAAATTGTTCTTAAATTCACCGGCTGAATTTGATGAGAAAACAGCTACCTTCAGGTTTAAAAGAAACCTTGAAAAAGCAATATCGGTAGCCGGAGAAAAGAAATTCCGCATGCTGACCAGGAGAGCTTTGGAAAGAGTAGGATTTCAGATTACTGATGATCATTCGGGGTGGGTTGTTAAAATTGCTGATAATAACGGCACACCTGTCTGGCATGTAAATATGAATGGTCAGCTTTTAGCTTTCGATACAATATATGCGCTTACCCTATATGTAAAGTCGCTGACTTAATCATTAATTTCAAAAACTTAGCCATGGACACCATGAAAAAAGCCGTATCGTACATTCTGATCGCTTGTGTGCTGATGTTCACCATTGTTGCCATTTTAGGTATATGGGATATCATCGACCTGGAAAATGTGATGATGAACACCATTTTTTCGTTAATTGTTATATTTGCGGCGTCTGCCATTATTTTGTTTATCTACACGGTATTTCTTAAGGATTCTGAAAATCAGAAGCCCTGAGGAAATAGGTACTCACCCTTTACACACCATGTTATCCATACTGATTCCGGTTTATAATTACAACATTGTTTCGCTGGTAAATACGTTGCACCAACAGGCCACAAAGGCTGAAGTGCCTTTCGAGATCATTGTGCTCGACGATTGTTCCTCGGAGTTGTTGCGCGGTCAGAACATGGATGTTGGCAAATTGCCAGGTGTTCGCTTTTTCGAGCTCGAAAAGAACATTGGCAGGTCGAGGATCCGGAATCG
>JAFGVG010000342.1 GCA_016938095.1 Bacteroidales bacterium | reverse complement strand
CCCTTGATGGTATCCTCAATGGAAACCCATACGCCGGGTGTGCCGGTAAAGGCTTCAGCCACATGGAAGGGCTGCGAAAGGAAGCGCTGAACCCTGCGGGCACGGTGAACCACCAGCTTATCTTTTTCGGAGAGTTCATCCATACCCAGGATGGCAATGATATCCTGTAGTTCTTTATAGCGTTGCAGCAATTCTTTAATACGTTTGGCCGTTTCGTAGTGTTCCTTACCGATGATTTCAGGTGCCAGGATACGTGAGGTGGAGTCGAGCGGGTCGACAGCCGGGTAAATACCGAGCTCCGAAATTTTACGGCTGAGCACCGTGGTAGCGTCGAGGTGCGAGAAGGTAGTTGCCGGTGCGGGGTCGGTAAGGTCGTCAGCCGGTACGTAAATAGCCTGCACCGAGGTGATGGATCCACGTTTGGTAGAGGTAATGCGTTCCTGCATGATACCCATTTCGGTGGCCAGCGTAGGCTGGTATCCAACGGCCGAGGGCATACGGCCCAGCAGCGCGGATACTTCCGAACCGGCCTGGGTGAAACGGAAAATATTGTCTACGAAGAAGAGGATATCGCGTCCGCCTGACTCTTCGTCGCCATCGCGGAACGATTCGGCTACGGTAAGACCCGAAAGGGCAACGGTGGCACGTGCTCCGGGAGGCTCGTTCATCTGTCCGAATACCAGGGTAGCCTGCGATTTTTTGAGGGCTTCGTGGTCGACTTTGGAAAGATCCCAGCCGCCTTCTTCCATACTTTTCTTGAATGCATCGCCGTAATTGATAACGCCCGATTCGATCATTTCGCGCAACAGGTCGTTCCCTTCACGGGTCCTTTCGCCGACACCGGCAAATACCGAAATACCGGCATATTTATTGGCTATGTTGTTGATGAGCTCCATGATGATAACGGTTTTGCCAACGCCGGCACCACCAAAAAGACCTATTTTACCGCCTTTTGGATAGGGTTCCAGGAGGTCAATCACCTTGATACCCGTAAAAAGCACTTCGGTTTCGGTAGATAGCTGATCGTATTTTGGAGGATCGCCGTGGATTTCGTAACCGCCTTTTTTATCAACCATGGGGAGTCCGTCAATGGCATCGCCAATAACGTTGAGCAACCTGCCGCGGATTTGTTCGCCGACCGGCATGCGGATAGCGCCGCCAAGTACCGTGGCTTTCATGCCCCTGCGCAAACCATCGGTTGAATCCATGGCAATGGCGCGGATGGAATTTTCACCGATATGTTGCTGACATTCCACTACGATAACCTGTCCGTCATCTTTTTTTACCTCAAGGGCATCATGAATATTGGGTAATTCATTACCTGCACGTTCAAAACTAATGTCAATCACAGGTCCGATAATCTGAATCACTTCTCCCACCAACTGTGTCATTCTAATAAGCTTTAAAAATTATTGTCACAAATATATTACTTAATTGGTTACTTTGAAAAATTGGTTCGTTATTATTTAGCCGCACATTTTAAAAATGACACAGAAAAGGCTAAAAAAAAGTCCACCCCCTATTTCCCCGTTATCCGCGGCTAGACGAATTGCTTCACCCCGATAAACCGTATTTCTGACACCAAAATATACACAATTGTCAAAAAAATGCGTTTATCAACAGGATTGCTCTAAAAGCTTTTCTTATTTTTGTTTTGCTGTAACTACTAAAACTAAATTCTGACGGATATGAAAAAAGTAATGTATGTTTTTCTGATTTGTACGGCCATGGCCCTTACCGTGCCTGTTTCCAATGTAAATGCGCAGTTGTTTGACGAAGGCGATATTGTGCTGAGCGCCGGCTTTGGACTGGGATCAACCTATGTTGGAGGTTGGAACAGTTACTATAAAATAAGTGTACCGCCTGTTTTCATCGCCGGTGATTATTGTCTCCGTGAAGATCTTGGTCCCGGAAATCTTGGTGTTGGTGGTATTATGGCATTTTCATCATACAAATACGAACCTTATCCCGACTGGGGCTATAAGTATTCGGTATTTATGATTGGTGCACGCGGCAGTTATCATTTTACCGATCTGGTAGACAACCTCGACCTGTATGGCGGTGTGGTAATTGGCGGCCAGATTGTTACCGATAAAGAATATGGCACTTACCTTACAGGATATAACTATACAGCCAATTCAAGCGGTGTATTGTATGACCTGTTTGCCGGAGCCCGCTATTACCTGACAGATAATTTTGCTGTGATGGGTGAACTGGGTTACGGAATTGCCTGGTTAAAGGCTGGTGTATCATTAAAGCTTTAACTTCACAAACGATACATGAAAAGGGTTATCATGGCGGGTCCATGATAACCCTTAAATTATCTTATTATCAATGCCCTGTTTGATTTGTTAAAACTTTTCTGCATTTTTTTTAAACTTATCGCGAAACTTACGTATAACAACAGGCAGCAACTTTAAACCCAAGCCCTGAATGGAAAACAAGCTGATTTTTTTTGTGGACGACGACAAAATGATGTTAAATTTAATGGAATACACCTTCAAATGCAGGGAAGGTTTTGATGTGCAATCTTTTTTTTCGGGCGAGGAATGCCTTGAAAACCTGCGGCTGAATCCCAGTTTGATTGTGCTCGATTATTACCTGGGCGAAGGAGAGTCCACTGCCATGTCAGGCCTCGACACCCTTAAAAAGATACACGAAACCAATAAGAATATCCCGGTGGTTATTCTGAGCCGGGAAAAAGACCAGGCGCTGATCAGCCGTTTTATGCAATATGGCGCCATGCAATATGTGATCAAGGATGATTTCTTTATCAACACGTTAATTGAAACGGTAGAGCACTATTTCAAGCAAAAATTGGACTGAAGGGGGACCGGGTGCTCAATACTCAAACTGTTGCTGATTCCTGCTGCGCATTCCTTCCGCTAAAATTCTCTTTGCATTTCTGAAATTAATTCCTACTTTTGCGACACTTT